>CAVZDF010000001.1:0-229262 GCA_963773985.1 uncultured Microcaldota archaeon
TGTATGTCCTTAGAGTTCTCGAAAGCGTAAGCAGTCCCTCAATTGGTGTTATTCCACGCTCAAGCAGCAGGTCGTTTACCTTGTTGACAGGCAGATTGTGCTTTTTTGCCCTGAGCAAGGTTAGCACGTTCTTCATCTCCACATCAAGCCTTACCACTGTTGCGGATTTGCGCACCGTGTTCATCAGCATCTTTATGGTTTCGTTCAGGAGCCTGTAGAAACCCCTGTTTACTGCCTTATTGACCTCAGTTATGTTTCCTGTGTCCTTGTAGGTTGCTATTGCATCCTCATTATTGACCTGTACGGCGACCTTACTATCAGCTTTGATGCGGATTCCTCCATCGACTGCTCTGCCAGGGCTCTCCTTATCGTTTCTGCATCGATGTTCTGCGATTTTATTATGAAGTGCGTACAGATCATCGAAACCCTTGCCTGTTGCCTTCGCATAGAATACCAATTTTATGTTCTGCGCGTCAGACCTGCTGACTATTCTCATCGACGTTTTGCGCTGCTGCTTCGGGGTTATCCTCACCAGCTTCTGCGCGCTTCTTTAGGCTCCTGCTGAGCGCAAAATCGATCCAGTTCATCCTTTACCTCCATGCCCCGAATCCTCTATGTATTCCTTGTAATCTGTCTGCAGCAGGAACCCTATTATCGAGGCGACGTTGTCCATCTTGGAGATGTCCTGGATGATTTTGGCTGCCCAGCAGCTTGGATTCCATAGCCTTGACCCTTGTGCTCGAGTATCCGTAGATCATTGCGGCCTGAAGCCTATGTTATTTTCCATAATTTACCTTTTTCTTTTGTCCCTTCCTCTTTGTTGTGGTTTTTCCTGCGGGTTTCTTGCTTTTTCCTTTTTTGGTTTCACTGGCTGCTTTGTCACTTCTGGAAACATGCTCTCGAGTATGGCGCTTTTTATCTCAGCAGTCCTTGATTCTATGACGGTGTCGAGAAAGTCGCGTCGATTTTTATTTCCTTGCCCTGAGACATTATCATGAGCCCCTTTATGTTTTCGTATTCTACATGCGCACCAATGCCCCTTACCAAGTCGGCATCGCGCCTGTTCACAATCAGGGTGAGGTCGCGCGCATGCGCGAACGTGAGAGCCTCCTTTATCGCATTTGTGAAAAGGCTCCTGTACAGCTGCCTGTTTGCCGATATCGCCTTTGCAACCTCCTTTGCTACGCCGTTTATTTCCTTCTTGAGCGCCTCTCCCTTGCATTAAGGAAAATCCTCTTCAATTGCAGATCCAGGTTGGCGTTGTGCTCATCCTCCAATCTTTTCAACTCATCTGCGATATCCTTCTCGTAGTTCGCCCTTATGTCCCTCGCGTGATCGTTGGCCTCCTTGACTATGTGCTCCCTCTCCTGAGTGCGGAATCGTGGATGCTCCTCGCTTCCTTGTTGCCTCGTGCATTATGTCCTTTTTGATCTCTGTAAGCGGCATCGCACCACTTTATATTACTCCGGCAGCCAGCAGTATCAGTATCGACACTACGAAACCGAATATCAGTATCGTCTCCGGAAGCACCAGGAAGAGCAGTGCTATTCCCATCTGGTCTGGTTTCTCAGCTATGAGCCCAACCCCAGAGCTTCCTATGCGCGGCCGCCTGCGCTATTCCTGTTGGATGGCGCCTCCAAGAATTGCTATTCCCGCGCCGATCGTTGCTATCGAGCTTCTTAATCCTATTGCCATTCGAATCACTTAGATTTTAGTGTAACGCCTCTTGTAATAATAGGGCTTGAACTTGACCCCATTTCCCTTGTAAAACTTTCGAGAAGAATTCAACGAAGTTGAGCCTCGCGCTTTGCACTATCCCCTCGAATATGCTGAGAAGCATGTTCATGGTAGGTGGAGCACGATGAAGATTGTCAGGTAAAGTATAAAAACGACTGGCCCTTGCGAAAAACTGGGTGCTAGTGTCTTGTCTATCAGTGATGCGATTATAACGCTGGCTAGCCCGAACCCGAATAATCTTATGTAGCTGAGCGGGTGGGATATCAGGTTCGTGATCTCGCCCGCCTCTATGCCGCTGAGCGCGGCTGTGAGTATCACGGCTACAATTGCTATCGCCGTTGCTGGAAGTGTTATCATTGGAGTGAAGGCGTTGAAGAACCAGCCCCCTATTGCGACTATGCCGAAGCCTATCGCGAACAAAGATATGAGCTTGCTTCGCGAGGGCTTCCTCTTCATGGTGGTGCCAGTGGTTTATGAAGCTGAATATCTGGCCCAGGCTGACCTGCGTCACCCCTATGAATATGGTCAGAAGTATGAGCGCTGTATGTCCGGGTGCGAGCATAACACCTTTATCCCGTTGAACTGTGCCAACGAGTACCCGAAGAACTGGTTTTAATGAGCCTGAAGAAATATGATCTCGATACGGAGAACATAGCCCAGACCTTCGCGACATTGTGAAGGAGGCCCAGCTGAGTCTGTCTTTTTTATTATTATGTAAGCAATATACAAACCGAATACGAGCCCGTAGCCGACATCGCTTACAGTATAAGTCCGTAGACAGGCAAGCGATATTTTATGAATATGTAAGTCGGGTCTATCTGGTCACTCCTGGAAGCGCGAAGAAACTCCATCAGGTAATGAAATGGCGTCAGGAAGTCGGTGCCGTTGATAAGAGTTGGCGCAAGCTCCTTGTCATGCAATTCCTCAATCTCAAACTTGCCATCAGTTGCCCTGTTGACCTGGCTCTTGAGCTCGTGCATCTTCCTCTTCGCTATCCAGCCCGTCTCTATTACGAAAGTGCGGCGTGTCCTCTTGAAGTTCGTGCTCACGTTGGCGCGCTCATACTCTATTTCTTCGAGCATCTCCCATGAGGCTTGCGATATCGTAATAGCTATCCTTGCTTATCGATTCGAACCTTTTGTTGATCTCGTTTATCCTGTTTGTTGAATTCCTCTTTGCCTTTTCCGTGTGTGCGATAACATTCTTCGGTGTAGAATCAATGTAGGTGTTGGAAAGGTCGATCTCCATGTGACCTATCCCTCTTATTACGTCCTCAAAATCCTTGGCCTTTGCCTTCTCGTATGCTATGAAGAGCAGGATCTCTTTGCTCTGCAGCTGCTTGTCTATATCTCATTTCTTATCCCGCGCTGCTCTGCCCTGCTTCTCAGGGCGTTGGCTCCTCTCTTGTCAGTTATGAACGCCCTGAAAGCCAGCGCGTTGCTCCTCAGCTTTCCGAAATCAATCTCTACGCCCTCGAAAAGCCTTGCGGTGTTGAGCGCCTCCTCAATCGGTTTCATTCCCTCCTGAAGTTTTTTCCTCTCCTCATTGAGTGCAAATATCTCAGCCACAACGTGCAGGTTGTCGCACTTGTGCAGGATCTGCTCGAGCTCCACGTGCCTCTCGAAGCTTATGTGCCTGACCTCCTTCTTCGGCTCCTTGAGCAGCGCAAGCGCGCTCTCGAACTTGATCAGCCTGGTGGATATCTCCGGGAACTGGTCGAGCGCCCTGTCATCGCTTAGGGCGAGCCCGCTCTTCCTTATGTCTATTACCCCTAAGTCATGCGAGCGACTTATGAGCTCGTATTTTACCTCATCGAGCGCTATTATGCGCACTTTCTGCATCTTTTCAGTGCCTAAAACCAATTCATACACCTAAAATAATCCTTACTAATCTATTTACTACCTCTTTCCTTTTGGTCTGGCTCAGCCTTTTGTCCTTTGTAGATTTTGAATCCTTCAGCGCCTTCTCTATGGCCCTCTTTTTCCTGTCCTCCAGCTCCGCAGTGAATTTCTTTACCTCGAGCTCTCGTTTCTCCTTGGAATCATTTATAGAAACTGAGACTATGTTCGCAGCCTTCTCCCGCGCATCGGCTAGCAACTTATCTTTTTCCTTTCCCGCATCTGCCATCGTCTTTATGGCGTAGGCCTCCGCCTCCTGTACCTCTGCTATCGATTTTATCTGTTTCTGCTGGTCCATTATATCCTCATGAATGTTCATCGAAACAATATAAAATGGTGGTATTGAAAATTGGCAATATACTGCCATTGTATAGGGAAGCGAGAGTATCAATCCGTAATAAAGCTTTTAAAAGATAGCATCCCTTTTGCCAAAAAAGCGCAACAACATATAAATATTATAACGCAGAGAAAGAAAATAGATGATAAAATGGCAGCAGAAATCCAAGTGGCAAGGTTAAACTTAAGCTCGATCAAACCAACCAAGGAGGATGAAAGAAACCTGAATTCTCTTCTATCCCGGGTCAGAGACATAAATTATCTAAGGCCCGATATGGATCCAAAAGATAGCTGGAGGCTATTTTATGGCAAGACATGGGTATCTGCACGAGAAGCTGCAAGGCGCGCGGCATTTGCCGATGGCCGGTACACCGAAATAGATGCAGAAACACAGGCTATTGGCTCTCCACTAAGTGCGATAAAGACAGACCTCGAAAGAAGTACCATATGGAGCATCGCAAGAAGCGCTGGCTACAAGGCAGGCATGAATTTGGCGATGAGGGCATCACCAGAATCTTCGACTTATTCCAATTGGCCGCCAGCATTTGACGTTGCATCAGTTATATCGCTCATGGCGGGAATGGAGATGGTTAAAAACGTAAATTTTCCAGGGAAAGATGTACATCTAAATTATGTAAATGAGGCATTCAACATATTGGGAAAGGGATATGTTGTTGCGTACAGCTTCAATGGTGTCTCATATGTTTACTGCAAATGCACGAAGCAGTCCCCATCCGGGTTCAGCCTAAGAACGTAGATCCACTATTGTATCCTCAAAAGGCATAAAAGCCTTGTTTTGACAGTATAACTGATCCTATGGCTGAATCCTTCAACGTCACTCCTTGGAAAGTGGAGGGCAAGATAGACTATGAGGTCTTAGAGAAGAGATTCGGGATAAAGCCGATCAACGATGAGCTACTTACTAAAATAGAGAAATTCACGGGTCCGCTTCACTGGCTCCTAAGAAGGAAGATATTCTTCGCGCAAAGGGAGCTGGCATGGCTTCTTGATGAATACGAGAAGGGAAACAAGTTTTATCTTTACACCGGACTTGCCCCATCGGGCCAGATGCATCTGGGGCACCTGCTGCCATTCATATTTACACAATGGCTTCAGGAAAAATTCAATGTCGAGGTCCTCATACAAATACCAGACGAGGAAAAATACTGGGCGAGGCAGAACCAGGGGATGAGCCTTGAGGACTACCACAAGCTTTCAGAGGATGCCGCACTCAACATAGCCGCTTTGGGCTTCAAGCCAAAGAAAACAAAGATATTCCTCGACACTGATTATGCAAAGACCCTTTACAAACATGCGGTGAAAGTAGCGGGGCATATCACGTTCTCTACAATAAAGGACGCATTCGGGGTCGGTAACGACACGAACATAGGCTGGATATTCTACACCAGCATGCAGGCAGTCCCGGCTATACTCAAATCAGTCGAGCAAGGGAAGAATGTGCCGTGCCTCATACCGCTCGGGATAGACCAGGACGTTCATTTCAGAGTGGCAAGGGACGTGATAGGCAAACTCGGCTACTACAAGCCTGCGATAATGCACAACATGTTCCTGCCGTCGCTCAGCGGAGAGGCAAAGATGTCGGCGAGCGAGGGCCAAAACGCGATATACCTGAACGATTCGCACGAGGATGTTGTCAAGAAAGTAAACAAGGCGCTCACAGGCCAGCAATCAACCGCTGAACTGCAGAGGAAACACGGCGGCAATCCTGACAACTGCATGGTATGCCAATACTACAGGTTCCTATTTGAACCAGATGACAGGAAGCTTGAGAAGATATTCCAGTCGGAGCGGAGCGGAACGATACTTGCGGGAGAGCACAAGGCAGACCTTGCGAAGCGCATAAACGGGTTCCTGGAAATACACAATAAAAGAAAGGAGCGCGTAAAGGAAAAGCTCGACAGCTTCATTGTAAAAGATTAGGTGCATTTTGTTGCCCGATGCCTCAAAAGCAAGGAAGGAAATAAGCAAGCTGGGAGTCAGGGCCGCAAGAAGCGGATCGCTTTATGTAGTGGGACAGATGACAGCCTCGTTGTCCGTGCTTGTGATGCTCGCGCTGCTCGCAAGGCTTCTTCAACCGGCGTTGTTCGGGTTGTACGCAATAATAGTCGCGTTCTATTCCCTGTTGGGCATATGTGGCCAATTCAGCTTGGGGACCGCAGTAAGGAAAAAGATTCCCGAGACAAGGAGCAGGAAGGAAAGGTCAATGCTGATATCAAATGCATACGCCATAGCAATTACGATATCAATAACCATAGCAGTACTTGGGATAGTCTTCAGCGGCGGCATAGCCACGTACATCTATCACCAGCCATCGATAGGAACCGCTCTTGCATTGGCATCTGTTCTTGTGATATTCTGGGTGTTCTTTAACCTAACGAGCTCAGTTCTAGTGGCGCTTGACAAGGTGAAGGAAGCGGTCATAATAGATTTATTGTATTCGATACTGCAGCCGATTGCCGCGGTAGGGCTTGTATACATGGGATACGGCGTATTTGGTGCAATAGCAGGAATAACATTCAGCATAATCGTGGGTTCAGCGCTTGGATTGTTCTATCTTTCGAAGGAGATAGACAGTCTGATAGTCAAGCCTGTGAAAAAGGTAGTAAGGGAACTGATGAATTTTGCGACACCTGTTGCTACATCCAACATAGCAGTGCTTGGCCCGCCATATTTTGCAATACTTCTATTGGGTGTGTATGCAGCCTCGTCGGTCGTGGGAAACTATAACGCAGGATACGAGCTAGGAAACTTCGTTGGGATAATATTCACCTCGACATCATTCGTACTGTTGCCATTCTTTGCATCAACCTTCGCAAAAAAAGAAACAAAATCGGGAATAGGAAAGATGTTCAATGGCAGCATATATTACACGCTCTTGTTTCTGTTGCCGATACTTGCATATACCGTGGGTGTAGCGCAGCCGTTGATGTACCTGTTCTTCTCCAAAGTTTACACAATGACGCCGTTCTACTTTACAGTGATAGCCCTTGGAACAGCACTCGGGATATTCGGGATATACGCAGGCACCTTGATAGTCAGCTATGGCAATACAAAGAGGTTCATGCTCTACCAGCTGGTTGTTGTGGCAATAGAGCTGGCGCTGCTGTTCATTCTTACGCCAGTCCTGAAAGGCATGGGGGTGCTGATATCAATATTCATAGTCGGGCCAATAGCGCTGGACCTGATCTACGTCTGGGCGCTTCGAAGGCAATTTACATTCAAAGTAGAATTCAAAAACATAATATCCCTAGTTGTCGCAGGATTGATAACGTTTGCGGTGCTGTACGGTGTGACATACCTACTCCACCAGAGCAAGATAGCAATAATAGTAAACATTCCGCTTGCCATCCTGTTATACGTGCCGCTTGCGGTCCTGTTCAAAGGCGCAGGGAATAAGGAGCTCGAATTCATAAAAACTGTCTCCGACTCGTATGGCCTCGGCTTCATAGCAAAATATATATTGGGCTATGCACAATTCTTTATCCGAGAAAAGGTCAGCGCGAAGTAGCAATCAATGCCTCAGTAGCTCAGTGGTAGAGCGATGGTTTTGTAAACCATAGGTCGGGGGTCCAATTCCCTCCTGAGGCTATCCAAATTCTAATTGACTCTATAGAAATTTATGTATTCGTTACTCTCAAGCTCTGTGACATTGCAGACTGTATTTATCAAATTGCTGACTGTTGTTGTATATGCCAGTCTGGAATAGTTGTCATATGATACAATTATATAGGTGTTTGTGGGGTTTGGTAGGCAAACGCTGCCAAGCTGCGTCATGATTTCGGTCTCGCTCGATGTATTCAGCATGTATATGTTTATTGACTTATTATATGCTGATAGGAATTTGAGATAATCTGCACTTGTATTACTAGTTGTTATCAAGTTCACGTTGCCACCATGCGATTCTGTTTTAACATAGTGGATCAGGTTTGATAATACTTTATTATCTCCGGAAATCGACTTATTATAATTATACAAAATGTTGTAACTCGGGATATACGATATAATTGCAATAACCAGAATGAAAATTGGCAGGTATATGGATTTGTTCTTTAATACAGGTATTGATGCTTTGTATATGCTTAACAAGGCATAAGATGCGAGCACAGCCATAGGTACGGATACCATTATGACGTATCTTGATACTGCTGCAAAAATGAAGCTATATGTAGTTATTGTGACTGTTCCAAAGAATATGTAAAGGAATGCAACCCAGAAAATAACTGATATGCAAATAAATAATATTTCTTTCTTGATGAATCCAATGATGGTGCCCGCTAAAGCTAGAAATATAATCAAGCCTAATGGAAATGCCTGCACCCCTCCTACGGTCTTGGAGCCGCTATACCCGAAAAGCATTGTGAATAGGGCGTTGACGTTCATATTAAGGTTTGAGGGAGATATTCGCATCTGGTTTGCACCATATTTTATGAATGGTCCAAATAGGCTACCGCTGAATGTGAACATAATTGCAATATATACTATTGCAAGGGTAAGTATTCCGGCGAAAGAATAGATCAGAATATCATTGGTAGCCTTTTGTTCTGTTGTTTTCCTTTTATTATAGAATGTATAGATGAGCAGAACAACGAACAGAGCGAGCACGTATGCTAAGCCTATAAATTTTACATATATTGTCATTGCAGCAAATGCTCCAGAGAAAAAATAGAATATTTTACTCTTGTTTGATTGTGCGTAAACTAAGAATAGCACTGAAATGCCAACCAATGCGCCTACACCCATGTCAGGTAAGACGCGCGTTGAATAGCCAACAACAAACGGAGCAGTTGCAATAAGAAATGCAGAGATCAGTCCTGCAGTGTTTTCGCATAGTTTTCTTGCAATTGTAAATGAGAGCAGTATAATTGCTATATACTCAATAATTGATGGCAAAATGCTTGTAAATATACTGACTCCGAAAATGGCAAAGGAGGTAGCTATTGAGATGGGCAGAAGAAATCCATATGCATATGGATTTTGTGTCGGATTGAATGTTCCTGTAAGCAGCTGGTGTGAGAAATTAATATACCCGAGATCATCAAATGGGTAAAAAGGCCCAGAGTAAAGCAAATAGGAAAGCAAAAGACCGATAATGACAATTACAACTAATAATAAGTATGATTGTCTATTATCTAATGTTGAAAACACAGGATGTAATCCCACTGTAGGTTTTTATAGATTTGCTCGAAAAAGTGTATTTGTGCAAGGACTATCTATCATTTTCTTATAGTAATTCGTGCTAATTTTGATTGAGTCTGGGCTGATTTTCTATAAGAAAATCTATCTGCGAGCAAATTTACCTCCTATACTAAATTCGCCTTCCCATTCAACGAAGGCATCTCTCACTTGTTCTTTTCCACTTTCTATAGCATAATCAACAAGCTTCTGACCGTTAAACCCCCTATCATATAAAATATATCTCTGTTCTTCTGGCAGCAGTTCCTTTCTTGCAATGCTGATTAGCGTATCTACAAAACTATCTGGTTTTTCTGCTATTGCCAAAAAGAGGATAGGTGCATTATCTGTCCTTTCCTTAAAAAGTTCGAAAATCTTACTACCAGGCAAACGAGCAAGAACGTCTAAATCCTTTTTACCATCTAGCAATAGATGTTTAAGAAAATTTGTGCCGCCCTCATCCCATATATTTGAAACCTGTTTTGATTTTTGCATAACCGTTATTTATCTTATAAAATATAAATAGATTAAGGTTATTATGGGGGCTTTAAATCCTGTCGGGCCGTCAACCTTCTGGGGGCGTCATTGTACTAGATTATCTACTCCTGCCGCTTCTTAGTCCTATCCAAATCCCGTTAGGGTCCTTTATATAACCCATTGCAAAGTCCTTCTCCTCCCAAAGCTCCATTGCTATGGGCGCACCATTTGCCACAAGTTTATTGTAGAGTTTCTTCGCATCACCTACCTCAAACATAAGGTGGTCCAGCTCGGATCCGGTCTTGTAAGGCGTGTAGTGCATGCAGCTCTTTGAGAAGTGCATCAGATTAAGCTGTTGCTTGCTCTCTTTGGCAAGCAGCATGACGATTTTTTCACCAGGCACCCAGCTTCTCCTGCCGATAATCCTCATTCCAAGGTATTTTGTATAGAAATCCACAGATTTCTTCAGGTCTTTGACCCTTATGCTTGTATAAATTAATCCCATGTTATCACCCAGAATTAGTATATAGATCGCATAAATTTTATTAAATGCTGGTACTATCCTTGTGGATACTCCCATCCTTAAATCACTGAGGCGAGAAGTGTAATTGTGATGGTGTATTGTGCTCCTGTTGCCTTCTATGGAACGCCCAAAGCCCAAACGACAGATTAATAGAATCATTTACGGAGGTGTGCAATACACATCACAGAAGTGCGTAAATGATGGTTATTAAATTGGGTGGGATATATGGAACGAAACACAATGACTAAAGAGGAAATGGCACTGTTGGATCCAACAGAGCGATCTTTGAAGGTATACGAGATAATGAGCTTCCCGATTGTTACCTCGTTTGAGGACGATGACATCAAGAGTATAGCCGTAAAAATGCTGAAGCACAAGATAGGGTCGGTGATAGTTACAAACAGGACAGGCAAGGAACTTGGAATAATAACGCAGGGCGACATCATCAGGCTGCTTGCCTCATCGAAACACAAGGACGTGCTTTATACCTTTAAGGCAAGGGAACTTATGAGCGAACCCCTGATTTGGATAAGCGGTGACAAGGAGCTCGAGTTCGCCGCGAAAACAATGGTGAAGTACAAGATCAAGAAGCTCTGCGTCCGGGATGCGAACAAAAAATTGGCCGGAATGATAACGGACAACGACATAATGAAGAACGCAAGCTATCTGATTGACGTTTTGACCGAAATGATAAACACCGGCTATGTAAGGGACATTTAGGTGCCCCTCACGATGTAATTTGTGTTAGGTGGTGAAATGATAACCAAAGATTACCTCAAGATAACACTAATTTTGGCATTGGCAGGCACGCTGTTCTCCGGATATCTTACTTATGGCGAGTTCGCCGGAAACGGGTTATCCTGCACAGTTACCTCTCTCAGAATTCTTGGTCTGCCAGCATGCGTATATGGATTGGCGATGTACCTATTGATACTGATCGCTGCCATTTTAGGCATATACTCTAAAAAATAATAAGTGCATGTGCTATTATGGACAGAGGGGAACTAAGCCGGAATTATGCCCTTTTGGTAGGTGATTTGATAAAGCGCGGGCTGCTAAAGACAAAGAACATAATCGATGCATTCAAAATGGCGGTGCGCTACGAGTTTATCCCAAAGGAATATTTGGAACTGGCACATGAGGACACGCCGTTGCCGATAGCGCAAGGCTCGACAATATCGCAGCCGTCTACTGTTGCCATAATGCTTGAGGAGCTCGACCCGCTACCTGGCGAGAAGGTCCTGGAGATAGGCACCGGAAGCGGCTGGCAAACCGCGATACTGTCTTTCTGCGTTGCGGGCAGGGGAAAGGTAATCACTATTGAGATTGACAAAGATGTCTTTGAGTTCGCAAAGAGGAACATATCCAAGTTTAAGGTTGAAAATATAGTTGCAATTAACGCTGATGGTGCGGAAGGCCACCAAAAAGGAGGGCCGTACGACAAGATAATATTTACCGCTGCCATACCAGAAATACCACTTAAAGTATTAGGGCAGCTTAAAGTCGGCGGAAAGCTGTTAGCTCCTGTCGGCGAAAACCTCCAAGCGATGATATCCGTCACCAAGACCGCAGCAAATAAATACGACCAAAAGGACATGGGGCTATTCATTTTCGTTCCGATAAGGAGGCAAGGACTGACGGCATAGCGTGCCGAACTATATCAACCGGTTTCCCCTGTACCTGTAGAACGCGTAGCAAAGGTTTCCTATTAGCAGCGCAGCAAAACTGGCGTATGGAACCCCCACCACGCCCGCAAGGTAGTAAATCAGCATTACACCCACACCGTATATTATTTGGGCGCTGCCTTTATGGGGTGAGGTCTTTGGCTCTATCAGCATCACAAACAGGAAGAAGTAGTTTATGCTGAGCAGCGCCACCTCAAGGCTTGTCAGAGATACTGACCTGCTTATTATGAGGGTTATTGCGATTACGGTTACCATCGAGCTCAGGGCAAGGTGCAGCCTCTTTGCCTGGTAAGCCACTATTATCAGCAAGGGAGTTAGTATCACAGTAATCCCGAACAGGCTTATGCCGCTCGATATCCACCACGAGTCCCCTATTGAGAATAAGCCGAGCCCGATTAGCATACCGAACGCCGCAGGATTGAATACGTTGCTGCTTTTTACTTTTATGAGGAACTTGGAGAGTATCGCGGCGATGCCCGCAACGAGTATTGCAAGGAGCGGTGCATTGATCGGAGCTACTACGCCTATTATGAGCCCGGTAATCATTCCGGAGAACGGTATCTTTGCATCGCGCTTCAGGTAAAATTTATTTACCAGAATCTCAGCAATCGCACATATTATTACGGCGAAAATCAGAGATAAAGGAAACTGCCCCACAGAATAGCTGGCGGCCACGGCAATTATGGCAATGAGGAGGATGGACCATATGTACATCGAGCCTATTGCCTGGTTAAAGATCCTCATGGTCCTCATGCGTTTGGAAGCGGATAATTGACATATGTTATATCCCAATTGGAGTTTACTAATACATAACCATCATCTCCGGAAGTACTGTCTCTCACTATGCTATCATCCCCAAGGTTTTTGTCTAAAAAGTAAAGCCTGAATCCTGGTTGCACCATTACGGTATAACTTGCATGGGTGTCAGTGAAATTAATTGTCACGCTTGCCGAGCCGTTTGCGAATTTTTGAACCGATGTGTTGAAATCAGACATTGCGACCCCTGCTGCTGCAGATGTTGAGCGATTCGGATACAGCAAATACGCATAAGATACGTACTTCGAGCTGTTGAATAGTCCCAGGGATGAATTCGATAAGATGGTGGTGCTTGATGGCTGTGTTGAAATGACTGTTGAACTGCCAACCGAAGAACTTACTAGTATGCTTGTAGAATTTGTGACCGATGTCAGGCCATTGCTTGGTGCCTTAAGCGTGTTTTGAGGGCTGATTTTCGTAGATAAGAATGCGATGGCCACGGCCTCTATCATTATTATCGCAATTAGCAGGTAAACAATCGATTTCATAAGGCATACCCTGAGGCTTTAGAATAAGGACTGCTCTGGCAAGTAATATATAGTATCAACTTATATTTCGGTTTTGCCTATAAGACTTGCAAACTTTAATATTTTGCTGTCTTATACATGTTAGATGATCGTAAATGAAATTTAACAAATTAACGCCAGAGGAGGAAAGCGTAATATTGCATAAAGGAACCGAAATGCCATTCAGCGGCGAGTATGAGCACAATTTCAAGCCCGGCACATACGTTTGCAAGCGATGTAATGCGCTTTTGTACAGGTCGGATGATAAATTTGATGCAAGATGCGGCTGGCCAAGCTTCGATGATGAGATAAAAGGCGCAATCAAAAGGATTCCGGATGCAGACGGCGAGCGAATCGAGATCCAATGCGCAAATTGCGGGGCGCATCTCGGCCATGTATTCGTTGGGGAGGGGCTGACTCCCAAAAACGTAAGGCACTGTGTTAATTCCATATCGTTGAAGTTCATACCCAAAGAGGCTAAAAAATGAGCAGCGATATCGAGATAATTGTATTCGGCGGTGGGTGCTTCTGGTGCACCGAGGCGGTATTCTCTATGTTCAAAGGAGTTGTCAAGACAATGCCAGGATATGCCGGCGGCATTACCAAGAACCCTACATATGATGATGTTTGTGGCGGCGCCACAGGACATGCCGAAGTACTTCAAATTGAATACGACCCCAAGATAGCACCGCTTGGAAAACTTCTCGAAATCTTCTTCAAGATGCACGACCCAACCTCCCCGAATAAACAGGGCGCGGACTACGGATCTCAGTACAGGTCAATAATACTGTACACGTCTGATGCCCAAAAGGCAACAATAGAGAAGTTCGTAAAGGAGCACCAGAAGGACTTCGACAAACCGATAGTGACAGATGTAAAAAAACTTGAGAAGTTCTATCCTGCGGAGCAGTACCATTCCAAATACTACGATAAGAACCGCATGCAGCCGTACTGCATGTTCGTGATAGATCCAAAGGTAGCGAAAATAAAGAAGGAATTCGGCCTAAAATGAAATAATTCCTAGAGCGACCTTAGCGCGTCTATCGGTTCCATCTTGGACGCGCGCCATGCTGGATATATTCCCGCAATTACGCTTACCAACACCGCAACCAGCAATGCGTATCCTATTGTAGACAGCGGGAATACCGGATGGAATGCCAGCGTTGATGTTGATGCGCTGCTGCCTCCGAATCCTCCGCCGCCTGAAGCTCCTCCGCTGCCGCCAAATCCACCGCTCGCTCCGCCACCACTTGATCTGAAACCTCCAGAACTGCTCGATGCTGTAGTGTTTGTTCTGGCTGAGGCCGACCCTCCTCCAAGAGCGCCGGCAAGCCCGTAAGCGGCTCCAGCACCAAGGCCTATGCCTATTACGCCGCCAACTACCCCGATTATGAGTGCCTGGAAAAGGAATATCATCAGTATGTTCCTGTTCTTGAAACCTACGGACTTCATTATCCCTATCTCGTGGGTCCTCTCGTATACTGCTATAAGCATTATGTTCATTATCCCTATCGCCGCGACCAGCAGCGAGACTCCCGCTATCGCACCGAACAACAGGCCGAGCGTCCCTATTATGGACGATGCGGTGGATAGCAATGATGATGTTGTCAGCACGCTCACGCTGCTACCGTATATTGTGGTTATCAGCGTTGAGGTGGAATTCACCGTGCTGGTGTTTGAGGCCAGTACGAGCATCTCATTGAATGAGGCCCTGTGCAGCAGCAATTCTCCTGCCTGCAATGGCACAAATACCGCCGTGTCGACAGGTATTATGAAACCGCCATGCGATTGCAAGATCCCTGCAATAGGCACAGTGACGGTCTCGCCAGTCCTTCCTCCCACTTTAAGAGTGGCTGGCTGTCCGACTATTGCCGTCTGGGCCCCGGCTGCCGATGATGGAAATGCTACGCTATGGCCCAAGACCACCGCTGGCGTTATTGTATCCTGGTAAATGGCACCCTGATATAAACTTACGTTTCCTCCGAGCAATTGGGCAAGCCCCTGCGTTGTAACTCCTATGAGTGTAACGGATGTATTCTGGTTTCCTGAATACAGGCTGGCAGACCCGGTCAGTATTGGCGTAACGCTAAGTATATTCGGCAGTGATGTGATTTTCGCCACGTCAGCGACCGTAAATCCCGTAGCGCTCCTTGAGCTAACTATTATTGATGTTGGACCGAGAGATGACAATGATGATGATATGCTGTTGCTGACTCCCGCAGTTATGGATGTGAGCGCGACTATCGCCGCTACTCCTATCACTACCATGACTATGGTTAGCGCAGTCCTTACCCTTTTCTCATTAAGGTCCTTGTAGCTGAGCCACAGGACGTCTTGTATGTTCATTGGCCGACCCCAAGTTCACTTCGAGTGTTTCTTCCTCTCTTTCAAGAACAGGTACAGCAACACAATCACCAAAATAAAGAGCACAGCAGTCACAAGCAATCCTGCGCTGCTACTGCTGGTGCGCGTTCTGAATCCGCTGGCAATCGCATTGAATGTCAGTGCGCTTGCCCCTATTGTGACCGGTACATCTATCGTAGTGCTGAGGTTCTGCCTCAGGTTGTTGAGGTAGTTTATCCTCACGGGTATCGTGTAGCTTCCGGCCTTCAATGAATTTGCAGTCTGCAACGTCAATGTGACCGGGGTCTGGCTGTCAACCGCCATGTCCCCTACGAAAACCGAATTCGAGCCATACGCGGAGAAGCCCTTTGTATTGACCGCCGTGGCTGTTACCGCTGCGGCCGTGGCCGTGCCTACGTCAGTAAGCACGAATGATATTGAGAATATCCCCCCTGCTGTGGGTGTCTGCGGCGATAGCGTGATGCTGGATGGGGTTATGTTTATTATCCCGCTTGACAGCACGATTGGATTTACTGAGAGCTGCTCGAGGCTGGTGCCGTTGTACAGGCTTATCGAAAGGTTTACCGGAAATGATTGGGTGGCGTTCCTATATACGAATACGCTCTCGTTGAGATAGACCGAGCCTTTGGGCGCAATCGTTGGTATCTGTATGGGCTGGCTTGCAAGGAATGTCCCGTCAATGCTCGGCAACGATGCATGCATGGATATCTCGTTGAGCGGCACGGTGCCCGTGTCCGTAAGGTTGAATGTGACGTTCTCTATCTTACCCGAGGTGAGCACGTACGGCGAGATCTTGACAGAAAGCGGAGCAGCGCAAGTCTCTATCCCGAAGCTTATGTTCCTTATCTCGCTGTCTAGGTAGAGAGTGTCGTACTGGTAGTTTACTGAAATTCCTGTAGTTATGATCGATGTCGTGTTTAGGTTTACGAAAATCGGCAATCTTATTATTACAGGGTTATTTGCGCTTACGTTCACGGCGCTAACCGTCCCGTTACCGACAGTATATGCGTATCTTGAGCTGGTAAGTCCCAGCTGTACCTGCTGCATGAGCTGTGCCCCCGCAGGAGTTGCTATCTTGATCGGCACGACGTTTATCATGCCCTTGCATAAGTTCAAGGTTGTTGTGCTTATCTGGAAGGTAGGTGGCGGTGGGATCGGAGATGGTCCGCTAACTCCTGCAAACGCGACTACTGGTACCAATAGCGCAAACAGCAACAAAAATCCTATCACATTCATTCGTAGTTTCATCTCAATACCTCGTTTTTATCCAATCTTCCGTCTTTAATATGCAATACACGGTCGCAGCGCCTGGTTATGTCCGGGTTGTGCGTGACCATGACTATGGTGACATTCTGATCCCTGCTTATGCCTTTCAAAAGCTTTATTACCTCCTCACCCGATTTGCTGTCAAGGTTTCCCGTAGGCTCGTCAGCCAAAACAAGGCTCGGGTTGTTGACAAGCGCGCGTGCAACTGCGACCCTCTGCTGCTGTCCTCCGCTGAGCTGCGTGGGCTTAAGCCTCATTCTGTCCTCAAGCCCAAGCTGCGTGAGCAGTTTGTCGGCCCTTTTTTTCCTTTCTGCTCCAGACATCGGATTGACCATAAGAGGAAGCTCAACGTTCATCTGCGCATTCAGCCCATTTACAAGGTTGAATGCCTGAAAGACAAAGCCCAGTTTCTTGTTCCTGAATTCTGCAAGCTTGTCTCCATCCATCTTTGAGGTAGCAGTACCGTCTATGTATACCTCCCCCTTTGTCGGCTTGTCTATAGTGCCAAGTATGTGCATCAATGTAGACTTGCCGCTTCCTGAAGGCCCTACTATAGCTGCGAACTCTCCCTGCTCGAGCGAGAAAGATACGTCCTCCAATGCGTGTACTTCTATAGACTCTGAATTGTAGGTCTTGTAGACGTTGCTCACCTTTACAGAATAGCTTGCCATAATTTCACGCTTTCAAAAGCAGGTTTAACTCCCCTATATGTTTCTGGAATATTTCCCTTGCAGATTTAAGGACGGTGCGGCCCTTCGACGTAAGAGTATAATAGTTCTTTAAGCGACCATTCTCTATCTTCTGCGATGATGTTATATATCCGGATTTCTCAAAGCTCTTTATTGTGTTGTATACCTCATTCTTTATCTCGGCCGGATTCCTGAAGGATTTCACGAACCTTCTCCTCGCTTTGAACTCCTTAAGCAAAGTGTAGGAGTTTATGCTCGATTTGCCTATGCTCCTCAGTATGTACATCTTCAACATCGTGTTCTTCATGTCCCTGTTCAAGAAATGTTCTCCTCTCAATTTATCACCATTTATGATATGACTTAGATGCAAGATATATATTAAACTTACTATATATTAAATTTACTACATGTTAGCCTGATTCCCGAAATATCCGGAAGCAATCCTTAGACAGGATCAGATGAAACAGCTTCGGGCTTTGGATATTTAAATGCTGCCTGTTCTTTTAGGTTTTCAGAAATTGCCGAATGTCATACGCGTATTATCGCCCCTTCCAGCGCGTTGGCGCAGGAGCACCCGCGTGATCGGGGAATGTCAGTTATGACGCTTTTTATCAATCCCTTTACGTTGCCGATATTCTTCGAGAAGGTCTCCATGACCTCCTTGTGGCTCACGGGTTTTATATCATTCCTGCCAACGAGTCCCGCATCGTAGTCGGTAACTATCCCCAGAGCAAGGTAGCACATGCATTTCTCCCTTGCAAGTGTTACTTCGGGATATTGCGTCATGTTTATGAGATCAAACCCCTGCTTGCTGAAAAACAAGGATTCTGCCTTTGTTGAAAATCTAGGGCCGTTTATCACAACAACCGAGCCACCATCTCTATAATCCATCCTCATCTTGCCTGCAGCCGCTGTTGATATTGTCCTCAACTCGGTGCAATACGGTTCAGCAGTACTAATATGGGCAACGCTATCCTCAAAAAAGGTGTCGGCCCTCCCATTGGTCTGGTTCACGAACTGGTCGAAGGCAACTATCTGTCCGACCTTGAATTTCGGGTTCAGTGACCCCACCGCATTGCTCGCTATTATCCTCGTGACCCCAAGGTCGTAAAGTGCCTGTATGTTGGCCCTGTAAGGAACCCTGTGCGGGGGAAAAGAATGTTTTGTTCCATGCCTTGGTATAAAGGCAACGTTTTTTCCAGATATTTTGCCTATAGAGACCTTATCGCTAGGCTTGCCGTATTCGGTATTGACATCTATGCTCTCAGCGTTCTCAAGCATCGAATAGAAGCCGGATCCCCCTATTATTCCTATTTCAGCTTTCATCCCCACATCCCATGGCAAATGCCCAAAGAGGTTTAACCTTTAACTAATAAATACGTTCACGGACAAATCCTGTTGGTATAATTGTACGCAATAGAGGCAAACGGCCTGCAAAAGAGATTCGGCGGAGTCGTTGCGCTCCGCGAAATCAGCTTCAGGCTGGAAAAGGGAGAAACGATAGTGCTGCTAGGTCCGAACGGTGCAGGGAAAAGCACACTGCTAAAGATAATTGCCAGCCTATACAGGCCGACCAACGGGACAGTGAGGGTATTCGGCTACAACATGCAGCACGATGCGGGCAAGGCAAGGGGCATGATCTCCTTCCTTGGGGAAAACTACGCGCTATACGATGACCTTACTGTAAGGAAAAACCTTGAATTCTTTGGAAGGCTTTATGATATCGATGAGAGGGTATTGGATCAAAGGATAAGGCACTGGCTCCAAAGATTCGACGCGATACAGTACATAGACAGGAATGTGGGCGAACTGAGCAGGGGCACAAAACAGAAAGTTGCCCTATGCAGGGCGCTGATAAACGAACCGAAGCTGCTGCTGCTTGATGAGCCAAGCGCATTCCTTGATCCGGTCGCATCAAAGATATTGCACAGCGAGCTGAACGCGCTTTCGAAAAAAGGAGTATCAATAATGTATGCAACTCAAAGGCTCGACGAATTATATCGAATCGGAAATAAGACGCTCCTGATAAGGAAAGGAAAGGAGATCGCATTCGGAGGAGTTGACAGCATAATAAACAGGTTGAAGGACGTGGAAGTCGAGATAATAACATCAAGGCCGGTCAGCAAGGCCATTTTTTCCGCACTCGGGAAAAAATGGAAGTTAAGATACGGGGATTCTGAAAAGTCCATAATTTTCAGCCTTCGCAGGATCAATGAGATACCAAAAGTTGTCAAGGATGTAGTAAATAGGGGCGGAGAGGTAGTGAGCGTGCTATACCTCAAGGAAAGCATAGACAGGATCCTGCAGGGTGAATAGATGAACTACAGGCACACGTTTGATATAGCAATAAAAGACATGAAAGAAGCGTTCAGCAGCCTTGCCATATACGGCCCCATGATAGGCATTCCGCTGTTCTTCGCAATAACAATGCCGATATTCACTGTGTATATATCGCAATACGCAGGCGCTGCGCTCTTCACAAAAATATTAGGAATATCAGCCGCACAGGTATCGGCGTACGCACAGCAGGGCAAGTTCATATTCGTAAGGTTCTTCTCCATAGATATACTGGGCCCGATATTCCTGACAATGCCGATAATAACCGCAACCGTAATCGCCGCAGACAGTTTTGCGGGAGAGAAAGAGAGGAAGACGGCAGAATCATTGTTGTCGACTCCTGCAACCGATATGGAACTGCTGACAGGGAAGACACTAGCATCGCTAGTACCTGCAGTGGCATTGACTCTCGCAGTCTACCTGATTTACGCTCTTATAACTAATTACCTTACAGTTAACGCCTTCGGACTTGCCGTATTCCCTAACATATTATGGTACATGATGCTAGCGAATTCACCATTCCTGGCGCTCACCACTATAGGATTGATAGTATTGGTATCCTCGAGAGTCAAGAACATAAAGGAGGCGCAGCAGATAAGCTCCCTTCTGGTGCTTCCGATACTAGTAATACCATTCATATCGGTATTCAACGTTGCGACACTGAACTTTTGGTTCCTGTTCGACATGATGGTGGGATTGATAATCACGAGCGCAATAGTGCTCCTGATAAGCATAAAGTTCTTCGACAGGGAGCGATTTATAGTCGCCTAAATAGTCCTTCTTAGTGCCCTCATCCTTATACCACGGAGCCGGCTCGGGGCCAATGGCTTTAAGCAGGAAACCTTTGTTATCTCAAGGCCCGGATCCGGCTGCTGCCTAATCAAATCCTTTGCAGATTCAACTTTGCCGTCTGCTGTTTCCAATTCGGTTTTAATACTCTGGTTTTTCTCCAAAAGCACCATAATACCCCCTAGAACATCTCGTACTTGCCCATCCCTAACTCCTGTGTTATGTAAGCCATGTTATTTAATGTTTCTTGCGCGATGTCGTGTACTTTTGTGCCTATCGGTTCCAACTTCTCCCCTTTTTCCATGATTGTATCGATATAAACGCTCTTGGGATCATCTATCTTCCTGCCTATCTGCGACACTATCGCGACGTTGCACTCCCTTATCTTTGGATAGAGCCGAACTATGTCCTGGGCAATCTCCCTTGAGACTATGCTGTATATCTTGCCAACGTGATTGACGGGGTTCTTGCCCGCAGCTGCCTCAAGGCTCATGTGCCTGAAAGGAGTTATAAGGCCATTCACCCTGTTGCCCCTTCCAACAGCTCCGTCATCTCCAGATTCGCAGCTGAGTCCAGACTTTGTTATGTATACGTCCTTGTGCTCGTGCGAATCTCCGTTGTTTATTACTACATCAACCTCCTTCTTCGTTATGTCCTTCGCATTATTCAGTATGTCCTTGGTTATCTTCTCCTTCAAACTTATGTATTCATCGATGTCACTGACGAATTTAGAGACAAATGCAATAGCCACTGTAAGCGTTATCTTGTCGTTCTCCCTTACTGCCATGACTTTGACGTCCTCGCCAACCACAGGCATGAGTTTCTTGTATGCCTTCCCGTTAAGGAAGCGTTCCGTCTCGAGCGTCAGATTCTCTGTTTCGGTGAATGGCGCAAATCCAATCCCGAAAGAGGTGTCATTCGCAAGTGGCATGCCGGTGCTCCTTGCAAATATCCCGTTCAGATCATCCGATCCCTTCAATATCTTTGATGACACGATCACCTCCTTTTCAAGGTCAAGAAACCTTGTATGCGCTTTAAGGTAATCCTTTGTCGCCCTTATCGCTATCTCATCAATTGGTATTGTTATGTCTTGGAACTTCTGGGAAGCCCTCCCTGCAACTATTATCTCTATGGGTTTTGTTATTACGCCCTTTCCAAATTCCGCCTTTGCCGCACCTCCGATTATGAGTCCTTTGTCAACATTGTGGTGCAATATGTACCCTGCGCGTTCTATATACTCCTTGCTGAGCTCGAGGCTGACATTCTCCACTATGCCGTCAATAAGGCTGTCGGGATGTCCGACTCCTTTTCGTTCAACGAATTCGACTGCCTGCTCATCTACACGCAGCCTATCCTTATTTTCAATATGTATGTTCCCCAAATTTACACCCATTTAAGAGCTGTTTAAAAGAATAAAAAGCATGTCAGGTAAAAGTAGAAAGGAAGTAAAATTATTGTAGGCTAACTTTGGGCTTTTGGCAAATTATGTATCTTTTCAAGCAGTGATTTTTCTTCCTCATTTATAAGGTTTGGAAACTGTTTTGTCAAGAGTCTATAATCATCATCTCCTATGTAAGTATACAAAATCATACCCTCTTTTATCTGTCTTCCCAATGTTGGCCCCTCAATCGAAATGGCAAACCTGTCCCCCTTTTTAGCAATATCAACAGGTTCCTTCTCGTTTTGTATTCCTTTTATCTTTCCCAGCATTATTCCGGTATCAGTAATCATCCGGTATCCCGGTTTTATCCTTCCTGCAACTACTGCTATCCCAAATATTGCTGGATGTGTGGTTCTAAAGAAGGATCCATGAAGAACTTCTACCGCTCCTGGAAATATTATGCTCTTCTCCACCTTTTGTGTTGAGTTCTTTTGCTGTTGATCCACAAAAAGCTTGTACTCATCAATCAACTTGTAGATTATATCGCTGACTATCATCTTCACTCCGCTTGTATCCGATGATTCTTTTGCGTCTTCCTCAATTCCGACACTGAATGCAAGTATGACAGCCCCTGTCGGGTCCTTTGCATTCATTGCAAATGCATCCATTATGTCCCTCTTGGTAACTTTTCCTATCCCTTTCTTGCTTATGTTGAAGTTATGATTCTTGAGCAGCTTTGATATCGCGTCTATGCTCCCTATCGTGTCTGCTTTGAGTATGATTCCCGTCTTGTCCGTTTTGAATACCTCACCCATCTCTGAGTTTATCTCTTTTGCGTAATCAGCATCAGTTATCTGTATTATAGGGGATCCTGGTATTGCATCATCCAGCCCGTTTCCGCTTATCTTCACTCCGCTTGCTGCGCCTACCGATTCTACGTATGTGTAGTTTCCTGCTGAGTCGCTTCCCTTGTTGAAAGCCTTTGGTTTGAGCAGTGCCTTTATCTTTGCAGTTCCTATCCCGTCAGGTACTGCAAAGCCGATTGTGTCGTTCAGGTGCAGAGTCCCGTCGTAAAGTATTACGTCTATGGTTATTCCTAATCCCTTTATCTCGTTCTTCTCCAGTATGCTCCCCTTTCCGGGTCCGCTTATCTCTATCTTGAGCTTAGCTTCAAGGTACCTTTGGGCAAGACCAGTTACCACCATGAGCAGCTCAGCCAATCCCTCTCCTGTCTTTGCGCTCATCGGTATTATCGCTATTTCCTTCTGGAAGTCCTTGACCCTGCTGAACAGCTCGCTGTTCATGTCGTATTCGCTGAGCTTTCCAACGGTCTCGTATACTCTGGTGTCGATCTCGCTTGCTATGTAATCGTTCTGCTGCTTCAGCGCCTCGCTGAGGCTCTTTGACTTTGTGTTGTGCCATCCCGTAAGCAGGTCTATCTTGTTTGCCGCAATAACGAAGGGTGTCTTGTACTGCCGAAGTATCTCTATCGCCTCGATTGTTTGGGGTTCGAATCCCTTTGTGATGTCAACAACAAGTATTGCGATATCTGCAACGCTGCCTCCCCTGACTCTAAGATTTGTGAATGCCTCGTGGCCTGGCGTGTCTATGAATAGAAGTCCAGGAATTGTTATCTTTATGCCTGATGCCTTCAGGAGCGGTCCGCATATGGCGTTTACTATGTCTATCGGCACCTCGCTCGCTCCTATATGCTGGGTTATCCCTCCGGCCTCCTTTGATGCGACGGCAGTGTTTCTGATTCTATCCAGTAGGGATGTCTTGCCGTGGTCGACATGGCCCATTACTGCTATTATAGGCTGCCTTATCATAAAACCAGCACGAATAAGTTCTGTAATACTTAAAGGTCGAAAAGCTTAATAATCATTAACTGCACAATAATATCTATCTCAATTAAATCAGTGATAAAATGGGTGTGAACGGCAAGAAAGGTAAAGTGGGTTCCGGGAAGAATACAGTAACACTTTCAAAGAAAGCGGCAGAGATAGCGGAAAGATTGGGCCAAAACGTAGGCGAACCAAAACCTTTGGGCGACAGAAACGACCGGGTAATGGTCAAGGCGCCAAAATACGAATACAAGGATAAAGAGTTTCTGATACACTACAAAAAGGTTGAATTCATAGACAAGGACGGAAAGAAATCCAAGTCTGCAAAAAGCTCAGGCCGCGGCATACTTATGGTTGCGCACAAGGGAGCAAAGGTTCTCAACGTCGTAATCTCATGGGGTCCGGCTCTAAAGAAGGATATCTACGAGATAATGGACGAGGTAAGCCATCCGGAATGGTCCGCCAAGCTCAACGAATTGTACGAAAACCTGACAGGCCCTAACTGAATTTCTTATCTTTCATAAAGCTCTGCTCTGTTGAATTTCCATCTCCTCATTTTTATTCCTTCTTTTAAGAGTTCAAGAAATTGCTTTTCCAAATCTTTATTCTTACTTTTATAAGATTTCTTCATAATTATCACAATAGGAATAGAATTACAAAACATATAAACTTATCCATAACCTTATCGTCGAACTGACTCAAGAAAATATAAAGTGGACTCCGCGGACAGCTTGCATCCTGTTGTTATTCCCACACTATATAGAATTGTATTGTTTTATACATCAATTTGCAATTTTTCAGCAGTTCTAAAACTTAAGAAGCCTTTATGTTGATTGTAGCAATTTGTAGATAATGTGGTGTTTGATCAATACTTGTTGTATACTCTACCCATATTGAACCTGTTGCTACGGTCCCTACTGAAACAGGGGCGACTACTCCATTTACTTGAAGCCGTATGTTTACTGTTTGTCCTGACACTAATCCATTTGTTGAGTAAGAAGTATTTGCAGGGTATGAATTAAATGACAGTAATGGTATCCCATTTTTTGTTTTGATTCCCTGAGGAACAAACACGAAATTAGCTGAAATCCAACCTGTACCTGTATTTTGCCCCACCGATAATAGGATACTACCCGTTTGATGATTGTATATTGGATTGTTGCATGCATAACCTTGGTTTGCTATACATACATTGCCTAAATTAGATAAGCCCCAACCATGAAAGATAATTAAATCAGTAAATGTCAATACATAGTAAATTGCATATCCCAAGATAATTACAATTATTAAAACAGACAAAATCAAGATTAAATCTCTCTTCTTTGACTTTTTATTAACCATGTTAACAGAAAATTATTCGATACCAGCTTTTATATCTGCTTCGTTTGTTATTTGGATAATTGTGGGAACCTGCAACCCGTCAATAAACTGCCTATCGTCGTAAAAATTAAAGTGGACTCCGCGGACAGCTTCCACCTTGTTGTTAGTCCCACATTATATAGAACTGTATTGCTTTATATAGCAACTTGTAATTTTTCCAACAATATGAAACTCATGAAGCCTTTATGTTGATTATAGCTATTTGTTGATACTGTGGTGTTTGACTACTATTAGTTGTGTATTCTACCCATATCGAACCTGTTGCAACAGTTCCTACCGGAACAGGAGCAGTTACACCATTTATCTGAAGCCATATCTGTGTTATCCCATTAGATCCCGAAACAATCCCTTTAATCGAATAGAACGTATTTGCAGGATATGAATTAAAAGATATCAAAGGTATCCCATCATTCGTTTGTGTCCCTTGTGGAACAAAAACGAAATTAGCTGTTGCCCAGTTTGTGCCTGTGTCTTGACCGACAGTAATTAGAATGCTTGAGCTGGTATGGGGATATACAGAATCTTGACATAAATATCCCGATGAAGCTATGCATTGAGATCCAAGAAGATTGTTTTGTCCCATTTCACTAGAAATAAAACTTGAAATAAAATAAATTAACGAAGCTATTATAACTACTGTTATTATAAAAGCAGCTAATGTTAATGCCCATCCATTTCTATTAATTGTTTTTACCTTTTTATACCTTTTATAGAGATAAAACCCAAAAACCAAACAAATTATTGTGCTTATGATTAATACAAGAATCAATATCCCATAAAATCCAAATACATTATCATATAACAAATGCAATTGTGGTAGCGTTAATAAAGCAACAAAGAACAAGGAAAGTAATATTATCATACCCATAGCAAGAATGTCTATTACTAAAATCTTAACACTACTGAAATGACCTCTAGTATTATCCGAATCCAACTTTCTTGTTTTTTTAGCTTCCAATTCCTTCGATACTGCCATGTTAACAGAAAATTATTCGACACTAGCTTTTATATCTGCTTCGTTTGTTATTTGGACAATTATGGGAACCTGCAACCCTCCAATAAACTGTCTATCGTCGTAAAAATTAAAGTGGACTCCGCGGGATTTTCATAGCATATCTAGTATGCTAATTTGAACCCGCAACCTCCTGCATGCCATGCAGGCGCGCTACCGTTACGCCAGGAGCCCAATTAATGTCATACTGGGGATACAAAGATTATGTTGCCGCCGCGAAGCAGTATCGTGCCTATCTTGGCCTTGAGCTCGCCGTCCTCGAGCTCTTCGGCGTTCTCTATAACGACGTTCATGTGGGCGTCGAAGGATACGAGCCTTCCGCGTATGTGCGTGCTTCCCTTCAGCTTTATCATTACCTGCTGTCCAAGGACCTTGTTTAGCAGGTCGAATGGCCTTTCCTGTGTCATTAAATTCACCAATAAAACGATAATAGATAAGGTGCTATGCTCTTTTATACCTTACATTAGCACCATCCTAACAATACCGCCTAAATAAGCCTTATAAAGGGGAATTAAGCAGAGAGTTAAGTATAAATATTACCAAATACGTATATAATCCAGTGATAATAATGCCAACAGAGTCAAAAACTACTAGGAATAATACGCTTAGAAACGTAGCGGCAGGAATGCTCATAGGCGCATCCGGGCTATACATATACAATAACCTTGAGATACGCCCATCTCACATGCATCATGAGCATGATAAGATTAAAATCTGCCAGGAGAAAATCCCATGCGAGCCTAAGCAGCCGATACATCATGTATTAAGGGTGACTAAGCCAAAGCCGGAACAGCCAAAGGCTCCGGTTGAACAGAAGGCACCAATTATAGAAAACAAAAACATAGTCATACAGGCTCCACAGCCTACAGTCCAGCCAACTCAAACAGTTTATGCACCGCCGGTACAGCAGGCACCAATTGAAAACTATAATCAGCCGCAAGCCGGTTATAACTACACGGGATCAGATTATGCACCAGGACCGGTAATATGGTCGGGCAATGATCAGTGCACAGGCTGGCCATATAATCCATATTGCTACAACGTGTTCTATAGCGGCATCTATACTGGCGAATACGGCGGATACGGATGGGATTCGGTGAACAGGCGCTACTTCAGCAATGTCCCGGGCGTATATCAAGGATATGACCGTCCCGGATCAAAATATAATTCCCACTCGCGCGGTTTCCAGTCCGGATCAAATTCAGGCCAACAGGATCATAATAGGAATTGGCAGGATATGAGACGCGGAGACCAAGGACACGACCAGCACAACCAGCCACACCAGCAGCAGCCGCATCAGCAACCGCACCAACAGCCACACCAAGGTGGTGGTAACCGTGGTGGTGGAGGCGGCGGCAACAGAGGCGGAGGAGGCGGAAACAGAGGAGGCGGCGGAGGCCACGGCGGCGGTGGCGGTCACGGAAGAGGCCGCTAAAAGCTATTGAATTTTGAGGCGTGAATGATTATATGGAAAATAAATCTTTTGCGCCGCATTGTATTACTAATCATGAGCTAAGCTTATCGGACAGGTCTTCCCTGCTTAGAAATAAGGGTATCAAAAGTTTGCTAAGAGGATCAGCTCAATTAAGCTGCGGCCTGATTGTTATAGGCACCACAATAAATTCCAGCAACTATGACATTGCAATAACAGCAATAATTGGCTCTGCCGTTGTATACTCGATTTATAGGGGAATACACAATTCGATAAAGGGCCTAGATTCCATCAGCGAGGCGCGAATGCTGGACAAAGAGCTTAAATATATTGGGCTTGAATATAAACTTCAATAAAATTTACCCGTGATTAAAATGTCGTCTGTATCTATAGGAAGATCCGCATATCCGGCGCATAAATTCAGGCATACGCAGCCTCTCCTTGAAAACATAATGATCGACCTGGGCGCAGGCCCAAACAGCTTTGCATACTCGAAAAATAAGACGGTAGTGCAGCATTTGCAAAGCAGGCTTCAAAGATTGCTTCGCGAGGAATTATCCTTCGAGATAAAGGACGTAAAAACAAAAAGAAGCGAACTATTCTCGAGAGGCACCGCAAAACTAAAGAGGGACTGATTCACTTAAGCTTCTTTATATCCTCTTTCTTCATGGTCAGCCTTATCCTTCCGGTTCCCAATCCTATCTGCTTCCCTATGAGTATGTTCTCTGCGACCCCTCTCAACTGATCCTTCTCCCCGAATACTCCCGCATTCACGAAGTGCTTTACTGTCTCTTCGTAAGCCGCTCTTGCAAGCACCGAGTCCTTGTCTCCGGCTATTCCGTGCCTTCCCGCGCTTCTTATCTCCCCCGTATAAGTCATAGCGTCAGCAAGCAGTCCCACGTGCCTGAAGCTTACCGTTATCCCCTCATCCTTTATGGTTGCGACTAGCTCGTTGGCCAGCAGGTTCCTTGCCGCCTCTATCCCGTAGACTCTTGCCATCTCGAACTGGTCGTTTGAATATATGTTCCATTTCTCCACGCCCTCTATCTTCATGACCTCCTCCATGTTGCTGCCTCCTGTAGTTATGTAGAACGTCCCGTCGTCGTCCTGCTGTATCAGCGCCTTGTTTATTCCCGGGATTCCTATTATCGCAGATCCCAGCACGTGAACGAAAGTCGTCCTTATCGTCTTTATGCTCTCCTTCTTCTTGGCCTTTATTTTTATGGACTCGCCGTCAAGCTCCGCGGTTATGTCCTCCCTCTTTGAGAGCTTGGACACTATCGACCTTGCCGTTACCTCGTAGAATGCCAGCTTTTCCTGGTCTAAATGAAGTATCATCGTTCCTGCCCTGAAGTTCTCGTCAAAGCTCTTTATGACGCTTGACACCTTTACTTCCTCAAGCTTGCGCCATATCTCCCTTGCCTTCTCGTAGTTCTTGGCAACGCCCTTTTCCAGGCTTACTATCATTGAGGGGAATTTCGGCCTCTTCCTTGCATCTACCAGCTCTATGATCCTCGGAAGACCCCTTGTTGCTATTACGGATGTGATGCCTGCAGAGTGGAATGTCCTCAAGCATCATCTGAGTGCTCGGCTCCCCGATCGACTGCGCGGCTACGGTGCCCGCCGCCTCTCCCGCGACGACGTTCCTGCTGCTTCTTTTATCGCTATTGCTCTTTGCCATGATATCACTCCTCTGCAAGCTTCTCCTTTGTCGGGTCTATCCCGTCCCCTCCGTATATGGTCTGTATCAACGATCCGCTCGCGTCCTTTACGCTGAGGTTCTCGTCTACATAGAAGTCCTGCATGGCATTTACTAGACGCCTCTGCAGATAACCGCTCTGCGCTATGACCAGCGACTTCGACATTGCGGAGTCCCTTGATCCCATTGCGTGCATGAAGAACTCAACGGGCTTCAGTCCTGTAGAAGAACGATGAGCTTACGAATCCCTTCGCATGACGGGTTCTTGTCATTCCTCTTGAAGTACGGCAGAACCCTTCCGTTGTATCCCCTTGACGGCCTCTTTCCTCTCACTGCCTGCTGTCCAAGCAGCATGCTTGTCTGTACGAAATTGAGTATGTTTCCTCTCGCCTTCACCATTGCCATGAGCATCGCGCTGTTGTCCGCGCCGATGTTCTTGTTGAGTATCTTCGCTCGCCATGGTCCTTGCTCCCTCGAGCTCTGCCATGACCTCCATCTCGAGCGTCTCCCTCCTTGTGTATCCGGGCAGCGAATCGAGCTTCTTGTCCTTGTAGCTTCTGCACAAGCTCGCTGGCCTTGGTGCCCACATCGCTTATTATCTTGCCGAGCTCCTTGTTTATCGCATCGGAGTTGTAGTAGTCCTTTACGCTTATTGTTGTTCCCATGAGTGCCGTTACCCTTACAGAAATCTTCGCCATCCTGAGCAGGAACTCGGTTGTGAAGTCCGGTCCGTAGTCCTCGAATATCTTGAGTATCAGCGAGCCGTTGCTCTCCCCTACAAAGCTCTCGCTTACCATCCCGTCCGTTATCTCTCCCTTCTTTATCGTGAGCGTTTGCGTTCCCCTCTTCGCCTCGAAGTCGAGATCCTTGGGAAGCATCATTGAGAATATTGCCTTGCCGCTGTACATCCCCTTCTTGTCCGCCTTTGGCAGCTCGTGTATTCCCGCGCTGGCAAGAAGCAGGCATGCCTCGTCCTTCGCGAAGACCGCGCCGTCCCTTGTCAGGAAGAACATTCCTATTATCTCGTCCTCCTCGATTGACATTATCGGCTTGCCGTCCCTTGGCGAGAGTATGAGGTCCTTTGGCTGCATTAGGTAACGAGCCTCGGCCTGCGCCTCAAGCGACTGCGGAAGGTGGAAGTTCATCTCGTCTCCGTCGAAGTCTGCGTTGTATGGGAAGCAGGTAGATACGTGTATGCTCATCGTCCTTCCAGGAAGCACCTTTACCTTGTGCGCCATGATCGATAGCCTGTGCAGTGTCGGCTGCCTGTTCATGAGGCCTATGTCCCCGTCGACAAGTTGCCTCTCTATTATGTATCCGGGCGCGACCGTCTTGAGCATCTCCTCCCTGTTGGTGTCTGTGAGCCTTTTTCTTATTCCCTCCTTTGTTATCACATTGAGAACTGTCGGGTATTCCGTGCTTTCCAGATATTTCTTCGCGTGCTCGATGTTCCACGGTGTTACATAAATCGGTATCGTAAGCGTCTCTGCGATCCTTGTGGGTATTCCAACCTGGTTTATGCGTGAGGCTTGCATCAGGCGATATTACCGTTCTGGCCGAGAAGTTGACCCTCTTTCCGCTACAGGTTGTATCTCAATCTTCCCTCCTTTCCTTTCAGTCTCTGCGCGAGGGTCTTGAGCGGCCTTGTCGACCTGTGCCTTGCTACCGGTATTCCCGGAGTCTCGTTGTTGAAGTATGTTGTTACCTGGTATTGGAGCAGTTCCCAAAGGTCGTCTATTATGATCTGCGGAGCTCCAGCATCTATGTCCTGCTCCAGCCTCTGGTTGATGCGCATTATGTCTACGAGCTTGTGCGTGAGGTCGTCCTCGCTCCTCTCTCCTGATTCAAGCGTTATCGACGGTCTTACGTTCACCGGCGGTACAAGCAGCACTGTTATTACGAACCATTCCGGCCTTGTCGCAGTCGGGTCTATCCCCAGCGGCCTTAGGTCGTCATCGCTTATCTTCGAGAGCCAGTCCCTCATCTCGTCCGGCTTCAGCTTGTTGCTGTCGACGTAGAAGAATGTCGGCCTTTCCAGCTTAAGCTTTCTCTGAACCGTGCTGCAGTACGGGCATTTCTTCACGGACTTGAGCTTCTTCAGCAATTGCGTCCTGTTGTCCTCCTCCTCTATGTTTGTTAGTACTGTCGCCCCTGCCGATTCGTCCTCAACCACTATGCTCTTTATCGCGTCCTTTATCTCTCCGGTCTGCTGGTCGTTGAGCAGAACGCGGTGGCAGTTGTAGCATGTTGACTGGAGCAGCGAATATATCGTCTTTGCGAATTCCGGATGTATCACCGGTCGAACAAGCTCTATGTGTCCGAAATGTCCGGGGCATGTTTTCACCCTGCCTCCGCATGTCTTGCATCTCAGCCCCGGGTCTATTACTCCAAGCCTCTGGTCCACAAGCCCGCCATCGATCGGATAGCCCTCATCGTTGTACGTGTCGGGCACTATGAGCCTAGCTACGCTCATCTTCTTTATCGTCTGCGGTGATAGCGTTGTAAATCTTATATAATCTATTGTTTCTGCTTGCATAGCGACACCATCATTCGTGCTTGAACTTTATCCTCGGCAGGATGTGCAGCGACTTTATCTCGTCGAAGAGCAGCTTGAATGCGTAGCTTATCTCGACCATCTCCAGGTCGTTGCCTCCGCATGTCTGGCACACCGGCACGTTCTTTATGTAATCATAATAACCGACGTCTCCGCAGTTCTTGCACACCCATATCTCGGCCTTGTCGGACTGGTCAAGCATTCTCTCCTTCAGGAGCAGGCTTGCTCCGTGTGCGACCAGTGCGTCACGTTCCATCTCTCCGAACTTGAGTCCTCCCCTTCTCGGTTTGCCCTCGGTCGGCTGGTGGGTGAGTATCTGTACCGGGCCCCTGCTTCTGACCTGCAGCTTCAGGCTGACCATGTGCATCAGCCTGTTGTAATATACGACACCCGTGAATACCTTCGCCGCGAATTTCTTGCCGGTCCTTCCGTCGTATAGTGTCTCGTCTCCGAACCTGTCGAACCCGTGCTCCTCGCAGCATCGCGCCGTATTCATCCATGAGCGTCCTTCCGTCTGTTGCGAACGGGGTCCCGTCAAGGTGCTTTGCCTTGAGCGAGCCTACCTTGCCTCCAAGCGTCTCGAGCATGTGCCCGAATGTCATTCTTGATGGAAGGCTGAGCGGATTGAGCAGAAGGTCCGGAACTATGCCCTCGCTTGTGAATGGCATCTCGTTCTGATCCACTATAAGCGCGACTACTCCCTTCTGTCCGTGCCTGCTTGCGAATTTGTCGCCGACCTCTGGTATCTTGTTGCTCCTTATGCGGACCTTTGATATCCTTGTAGCGCTCGTTGTCTCGCACAGCATTACGCTGTCTACTACGCCCTCCTCTCCAGCTTTAAGTGTAACCGAATTGTCGCGCCTCTTTTCCTCCCCCACTCCGAAGCTTGTCTGCTCCTCGAGGAATCTTGGCGGTGACACCTTTCCTACCAGAACGTCCCCCTCCTTTACCGAGGTCTCGCTCTCTATTATTCCGTCATCGCTGAGCTTTGCGTAGGCGTGCTCTCCAAGATATCCCTCTGTTGTGGCTGGGGGAACCTTGAAATAGTCCTGCTGGCTTCCCGGATACCTCCTCTCCTCGTCTGAATATGTCTTGTATGCTATGCTCCTTGCAAGGCCTCTTTCGACTGCGGCCTTGTTGAGTATTACTGCGTCCTTCATGTTGTATCCGTAATAAGTAGATAACGCAACGACGAGGTTCTGGCCGTTCGGGTGCTTGTTGATCTTAAGTGTTCTGTACGCAAGACTGTCCACTATCGGTTCCTGCGGATAGTAAAGCAGGAATGCCCTTGGGTCGTAGCGCTTGTTGAAGTTTATCGCATACAGTCCCTGGCTCTGCTTTGCGAAGTTTGCCGATATCGGATGACTTCCTATAGAATTGTATTCAGGGAAGACGATCAGGTTCATCGTAAGCCCCAGCATCGATGCCTTGTCTATCTCGAGGTGCGTTGTCTTGCTGTCTATGTCCTTCACATCGAGTGCGACGTTTGTGTTCTCCTCCTCTTCCGCATCAAGGTACTCTATTATTCCCCTCCTAAGTATGTAGTTGAAATCTATTTCCTTGCTTTTCAGCCTTTCCAGAAGGTCGGGGGTCATCTTGCTGACTCCGTTCTCAACAACAATGTATGGCTTTCGTGCGCGTCCCCTGTCTGCGTTTATGTGCACCTCGTCCAGCTTCCTTACGAACGATACGTTCACCTCCCCTGATATGACTCCTAGCCTCCTGTTCTTCCTTATTTCATCAGCGAACTTCCTTCCGGACTTCACAGTACCCAGGAGCCTTCCATCGAGATAAACATAGCATTTTTGTATTTTTTCGGCCAATTGCAACACCATTATATGAGCTTCTGCTCCCTCAGCTTCTCCTCAAGAACCTTCGTGTCTGCGCCAACTGTTATCTTCGCCATGAGCGCAAGATACTTTGTGAGACCTACGTCTGTTCCCTCTGGGCTCTCGCTTGGGCATATCTTTCCAAGGTAGGTTCCGTGGACGTCCCTTGCCTTGAAGTGCGGGTGCTTCTTTGATAATGGGGATTTGACCCTTCTCAAATGAGCGAGAGTGCTTGTGAGGTTCATGCGGTCTAGTACCTGCGATATTCCGGTCTGTCCCGCTGGCCATGAACCTGTTCCCATAGAGTAGAGCATCTTCTCCGTGAGCGTGTCCGGGTTTATGTTTGTGCGTACGCTCAGCTTGCTGCCCCTTGCCGTAGTTCGCTCTATGTGGTACTTTATGTCCTTTATGAAGAACTTGAACGCGTTGTTGAAGAGTTCCTCCATGAGGTCTCCAGCGAGCTTTATCCTCTTGTTGGCGTAATGATCCTTGTCGTCGGCCTTTGCATACCTGTATGCGACAAGCGATGACCTCTCTGCCATCCTGAGCAGATACAATCCCTTCTCTTTTCTCACATCCGGGCTTGCGCCGAGGTGCGGCAATATATAAGTGTCAAGCTGAATCTCTGCACGCTTTTTCTGGTATTCCTTTGTCTGGTTTGGTGCGGCCATTCTTCCCAATTCCATTATCGCATCGTTGGTGCCGAACTCCTTTGCGTTGCTGAGGTCTATGTTGAGAAGCAGGTCGTTCTCTACTTCCTTGTTTTCAACTTCCTCTGGTATATCCTTGACCTTTACGCCCAGCGCTGCCAGTATCATAACAAGGTCCATTCCCTTTGATACTGTCGGGAAAAGAACCCTGTATATCCCGTATTCGTCTCTCGTGACGCTGCACCTTGCCCTAAAGTTGACCGTAGTTGAGAAAACCTTGCTTACCGTGTCGCCGCCGCTCTCCTTCGTTGTTATAATCCTGTTCGGCGCAAGATCCTCAACGCCCACGAGAACTCTCTCCGTTCCCTTTATTATGAAATATCCGCCTGGGTCGTCCGGATCCTCGCCCTCGGCTATAAGCTGCTCCCTTGTCATGTTGTGCGTATAACAGAGATCGCTCTTCACCATGACGGGCATCTCGCCTACGAATGCCTCGCCAGCTGCATCCTCCTTCTCTATCCCGCTGACTACAGGCATGTATGTTATGTACATAGGTGCGGCGTAGGTAAGGTTCCTTGCGAGCGCCTCGTTAGGCATTATCTTCCTTGTAGAGCTGTCTGATTCGATTATGATTGGGGGCTCCACTCTCACTCCTATGAACTTTATCGCAAAATCGGATACCTCAGGTTCGACTATGTTGTTGCTGTCGACTACCTTCTGCATGCCGATCCTTATGAAACGGTTGTAGCTCTCTACCTGCTGCTGCACCATCGATGTAGTCTCCAAATAAGACTCTAGTACCTCATGTCCAATCATAGCAAAACACCGGCTTTAGCCCTTTACTACAAGCCTATAATATTCGTAACTTCCTGTCGGATCCTCCCTATGCACTGCAATCAGATTGCCGGGCTTTGCGCCGAGCTTCTTCGCCTGCGGGTCTGTCTCGTATATCTTAGGGAACTTCTCAAGCGGCACATTGTATTTCTTGATTACTTTCTTCGCCTCGCTTGCGCTGAGCAGTTCATGTTCGGGGATAAGTCTGGGGGTTTTGACCAATAGCTCACCAGGCACACAGGGAAGGACTAAAACGACTAACGACGAGAGTTACTGATAAGTATTAAAGAAAAAGTAATATATACCTTGTTGTTGCGCCCATGTATATATGTATAAATAGGGTTTTGTGAATCTGAGCCATTTTTAATCCGATTTTTTCGGCATGCTCTCGGGCCCGCGCTATAATATAAGAAAATAAAAAAGAAAAAGAAAGAAGTAAAGACAGTACCTTGAATGAACAAGGCCTTTACATCATTTCGAGAGCGCTAGCGACCCATGCTATCAGGAAGCCTACTATTACTATCCAAAATACTCCTGTGAACGATGTCGAGACAGTAAGTGCTGTCAGCGAAAATGCTGCGAACAGCACCGTCTTCCATCCCATTGGGGAGCTCATCTTCCAAGCTAGGCCTGCAAGGCTACCGAAGAATAGTGCTATAGAACTAAGCACCGCGACACCAAACAGTATTGGCAACCACAGGGATCCTGCGCCTGCAGTGACCCATTGGCTCCACCATCCGCTACCTGTGCTTCCAAATATTACATAAAGGAAGAAAAGGCTTGCAACGAATCGTAGTCCGTTTGGCCATGCGCTTTTTGCTTTCATTGTGGACTTTTCCGTTCTTGGCATAATCTCACATTATACATAATCATGCAAAGCTTTTTAAATATATCATCAAATCATGAGTAGTAGAATACAAGTTATGGTTTTCCACTAAAATGCCAAATATCGACGCAAATCGCAAAAGGAAGTGTTATTTTCGATTCTTCCTGATGCTTGTTATATCATACACCCTTCCGCGCCACCTTATTGTCCTCATTTGGCCGGCGCGGAGCAGATTGAGGAGGTATATGAAATTCATGATAAAATATATTCCAAGCATGTAAGTCTGGCCTTTGGATCTGAGGTAGAGTTTTGCGGCTCCGAGGACAGATGGGACTATGAACAATAGAAACACGGCATTAACGAAAACAGCAAGTGCTATCGCAGAGACGAGCAGCAATATGCCTGCCGAGTAAAATACTATGCCATAATAGAGTACCTTCCTGTTGCCGGCAACAGACAGCGCGCTCTGCCGGTTGGACCATTCCACGAACTGAACGAAGTTGTCGTTGCAGGTTACTATAGGGTTGGCCTCAGGCACATATGCGATCTTCAGGCCCTTCCCCTTTGCAATCCTTGTCAATGCGATATCATCGGATACGGAGCCGGCAAAGAGGGAAAAGTCGCTCCCGGAGAGCAGATCCTTCCTGAATGCGAGGCTGCCTCCCCACCCGAAGCGGGTGCTTTTGCTCTCCATCATGCCATTGCCGACGAACCCCCACGCGTGCTTGACCTTTGACCAGAATCCGCCGATTGCCTTGAATACGGGATATGCTGTTGAGAGACCCACGCTCTTGTCAGCAAGTGGGGCGATTAGCTGCTCGAGCCACATGCTGCCGACAAGGACGTCAGAGTCAAGTATCACATATATACTATAGTCCCTGAACTTTGCAATAGCGCTTGCTATGTTCTTTACCTTGCCACTGCCCCTGTATTTGGGATCCGCCAGAATGAACTTCGTATGGCTTTCCCCTATCGCCTCAAGCGCGATATCACTGTTCGATTCCACAACCGCAACAACGTTGTAGTTCTTGTAGCGCTGCCTCTTCACCGCGTCAAGGTTACCCGCAAGATCTATATCTGCGCCTTTGCATGGCACTATCACAAGAACTCTTGGCGCGTAGTCTTTTCTTGTTGCATACTCATCTTTTTTCCTTGGAACAAAGGTGTTGGCTATCATGAAAAGAGACAGAAGACCAAGAAATGCTATGTATGCATCAAGATATATGCCGTACATCAGAACGCCCTCAAACCATGATCGATTCGATTCTCCTGTTTATTTCGAGTGCGACTTTTTTTGATATTGTTGTCGTCTTCTCGTTGTTTTTCATCTCCTCAAGCTTTATGAAGAACCATCCGGTCCCGTTCATGCGCCACGCGACAAAGGTATCCATACCAGTGTTGCGCCGCCACTCCATCAGCCCAGCAAAACGGTCGTTCTCTATTGATAGAGAATCGCGGTCCCATGCCTTGCATTCAAAGGCTAGCCCCTTTCCGTTCCTCACCGCTATAAGATCTGGTGATAGCGTGTTTATCCCGCTGCCTGCGCTCCTCATTACAGAGTAGCCCTTGCTGTGCAGGTCATGCAGCAACTCCCTTTCCGTTCGGGCACCTTTTGAATACCTGGTCAAGTAATCATACCTATTATGTACTGGAAAAGATTAATAGGTATCTTACTATTTTAGGATTCAATTCGCTTAGTTGCCGCTTTACAGCACCAAAAAGATTTATAAGTATTGGCATTGTTATCCCTACATGGATGCCGTGCCGTACGCAAACATTGACAATTACTCCCTCGGCCTAGAGAAACAGGGATTTCGTGGAGTTACGGTCTTTAGGGATCCACAAAACAACGTCTTTCTAACTGTAAAGTCAGAGTCGCTCGGTCGCAAGTTCCTTCTTTTAGACAAGGACGGCAAGCAGGTAGGCATGGTAAATACGAAGATTACGATCATCAATCAGACATACGAGTTGTTCGATTCAGGAAATGGCCTGATAGGCAGGATCGTAGTGAAGCAGGACTTCTTTTCTTCTGGAGAAAGCCTCCTGCTGCAGGATCCAAATGGGAATACATTGGTTATTGCGCAGGGTAGTATTTCGAATTTAAATTTCGAACTCAATTCTGCGGACGGCACAAAACACATCGCAATAGTCAGCAGTCCTGTCGGTAAAGAGCCCGGCCTGCTGCAGAATTACAAAGACTTCGTCATGAAAGCGTATAACGTTGAGATCCTAGACAAAACTATCAACGACGTGTCCAGGCTGTTCATACTGGAGTTTCTTGTAGTAATGGAGTGCATGATGGACACCCACAGAAGCCACGGTACAGGTATCGGTACTATGGGTGGGATGGGCGGCCCTGTATTTAAGCTTTGAGGAATGCCGGACATAATTATACATATACAAAAGATGCGTGTACATGTTTGAAAACCTGATAAACGACCTAAAGAACGGATTCATAACCGCGAACGCCACAAGGAAACTGGTGCTCGGTGACAGCCAGCTATTCATATATCCGATACTTGCAATCGTAGTGAGCTTGCTCTTGATAATCGCGCTCGGGTCTGTAGGTTTTGCAGCAACGCTGCTAGCATACGGTGGACTGCACAGTTCTGGAAACCTGACAATCAATATAGGGTCAAATTTCACCTACAATTCCACGCACAATGCAACAAACGCCACTACCGCCGCATCCAACAATTCATCGCACGGAATACTAATAATCTTCATACTGTCCATTTTTGTGATATACGTCCTTGTGTTCTTCGTAGTAATCTACTTCACCGCGGCGATGTTGATAGCATTCAGGGAATACGCAAACGGCAAAAAGATCACCGTGATGGAGGCGCTCAAAAGGACCGCGCCCTACGCAAGACTGCTGTTGGAGTGGGCAATATTCATATCTACGATAAAGGCGATAATTGAGATAATAAACATAATCGTAGAATCTGCACTGCGCAGATACGGCTTCATAGGCAACATAATCGCAAGGGTGCTATTCAGCGTAGAGAACCTTGCTCTTGCAATAATAGGCCTTTTTGCCCTCCCCGTAATACTAGATGAGAAGACCGGGCCTCTCGACACAATGAAGACCAGCGCCAAATTCATAATCAAGAACTTCGGGGAGACCTTCAGCGGTTTTGTCTACTCGGAAATAGTACAGTACATACTGATAGCCATAGGCGAGATATTCATAGTCGCCGCATTCCTCACGGTGTTCGCCGGCCTTCCAGGTGGCCTTGCGGCAAGCGCGGTAGAGCTGCTCATAATAGCGGTGGTATGTCTGGTTGTCATTGCGATATCAACCACATCAGTGGGCGCGATAATAGTTTTCATAGCATTCCTGGTCGCCTCTACGATATTCCATGTGCCCAGCATCGGTGGATTTGTTGTCCTGCTTGTCGGAATAGGAACAACGATAATACTGCTTGGCCATCTGGTGAAGTACGTGCTGTTCAACTGCTTCAAGCTGGTAGTATACGATTACAAGACCAGGAACGTACTGCCGAAGGGTTTCGACGCAAAACTGATAGACGACAGCATAAAGGGCAAAAACAGACCCAAGCCCGGTTCGCCCGCAAGCCCGACGCCCAACGACCTGAATCTATTCGGGTCCGCAAACAAGCCAGCGGCCTAAATATAAGCAAAATCTCTTAAATGCCATTTCCCTAAAGATAGTATGCGACTTAGAAATAGAATAATAGTTACAATCTCATTTGCATTCCTGATCGTTTTGATTTCAAGTGCCAACGCTTTTGCCAATAATACAACATACGTAGCCGTAAATCTAAGCTCAGAGATTACCAATTCCGGACTTGCCGGATACAACTTCACGCAAAACGATTTTAGCGTGAGTTCTCCCTCGCAATGCGTTAGGGTCCTCATAAGCAATTGCGATAACAACAACCCTAGCCAGTTTCTCTGCATAAACGGCGCATATAAAAGTTCATACGAGCAACAGCACGCAGATCTCAGCTTCAATGAGAGCGGATTCTGTCCAGAATACATACTTGCGGGCTATATCTCCTGCGCGATGCAGAGCAATTACTGCGTAGTCACTCGCAACAGCAATTTTACTTCGCCAAACCAGAATAATACACAGAACAATCTTACGAATTCGACAGTCATCAGCACTTCTGCCACATCATCTGCAACCACAACGGTGCTGCCAAGCATAAACTCGACATCCGTGAACAATGGTCTATCCACGATCTCAAATATAATCAATGAGATAATCCAGTTCTTCCAAACCCTGCTCCAAAAAATATAGTAAGCTGCTTACCTTTCAAGGAAGCTCTGTCTTGGACCACCGATCTCTTTTATCCCGCGATCCAGCCTTTCCTTTATCTTGAGTACAGTCTCCCTCATTCTTTTCTCTTTCATCCTTCCTATGAATAGATAGGTCTCGTCCTTCGTTTTCCTCGCTACGAGCATCACTATCTTTCCATATTTCATCCTGCCCGCTCTCCCCTTCCTTTGGACGTTCCTTATCTCGCTTGGTATTGGCTCATAGAAGAACACCGCATCGACGCTAGGTATGTCAAGACCTTCCTCCCCTATCGATGTTGCGACAAGCACCCTGAACTCATTGTTCCGGAACGCCCTTATGGTCTCCTGCTGGTGGCTCTGGGTTACTCCCTCCCCTTTTCCTACGAATTCCCTTGCGGCTATGCCATGCTCTTTCAGCAATGCGGTGAGCCTCTTTGTAGTTGAACGGAATGATGCGAATATTATGAGGCTCTCATTCTTGAAATCCCTCTTGATCACATCGACCAGGAGAGCCATCTTCGGATGGTCCTCTCCCCTTTCCACTGCCTCCTTTGCGGTTTTTACGGCAAGCATTACCGACTTGTTCATCAGTATGCTTTTTACCGCCCTGCTCTTTGTCTCCCTGTTTTCAAGCGAGTCCATGTAGCTCACGAAGGGATAAAGCCCCTCAGTGCTCACAAGGTCGTACGCGTGAGCCAGGTCAAGCACATAAACATAATTGTATATTCCCATGAACCTGTAGTTCTGGGCCTGTATCTTCCTTATCGCATCGCCTATCATGAGAAGCTTTCCCTTTGGCATGATCTGGAAGTCCCTGAAGGGGCTCAATCCATGCGAATACAGGTTTGAGAGATGTTCGTCTATGACCGGCTTGAGAAGACCGAGTATTGAGTCTATCACTGGTCCTTTCTCTACGTACAGCACCATTGTGTCCTTCTGCATCACATAAGGTTCAACGTCCGGATCCGTGCTGATCTTTATCTCAATGTTCTCGATTCCCAGTTCCTCCACAAGCATGTTCACTTTCCTCCTGTCGCTGCCAGGAGATGCGGTAAGTCCCAGAAGTTGTGAACCGCGCAGCTTGCACTCATCCGCTATGTACGTGTAGGCGTATCTTCCTACTGCCCTGTGGCATTCGTCAAATATCACCACGCCGAAATCCTCAAGCGATATCCTTGCCCTTTTCAGGTCATTGGATAGTGTTTGAGGGGTTGCAATTATTACCTTGGCGTTCGCCTCCAGCTCCTGCCTTTTGGATTTTACCACACTTCCGGTGAGAAGCAATATCTGGTCGCTGTTTATGTTTAGCAGCTTTGTCAATGACTGGTAATGCTGCTCACACAATGGTTTTGTCGGTGCGAGTATTATCGCTCTTTTCTCTTTATGGAGAACTCTTGCAATGGCAAAGACAGCGATAAGCGTCTTGCCAAGCCCGGTGGGAAGCACCACAAGCGTGTTGCGTCCTGAATAAATGCTCTTTATTACGTTTATCTGGTAGGCCCTTGGCTCGACCAGTGCAGTGTTAACAAGCCTATCATACGGCTGAAGGTCCCCCCATGAGAATGCCATAATACTAATTCGTAAGAGAGGTTTATAATTTTATATACCCTTTTATAGTTATTCCTCAGAATGTTAAATTACGCCGCAATAGCTCAGTGGGAGAGCGTCCCGCTGAAGTAAAACTTGAAAAAGTTTTATCACAGAAACGGGAAGGCCGCAGGTTCAAATCCTGCTTGCGGCATATTATGATTTTATACTAATCCTCGTAGAAAGCGGAAATTATAAATATCATTATGTATGACGTATTATAAGTGGTTTCATGACCGGAAGACAAGTTCATAAGGCTAGCTCAGACTTAGAGCGGGTAGATAAACTCGCCGCTATTGTTGGATCAACTAAGGGCAAGCTCTCAAAAGAGGCAGTTGACACGTTAATGTCCCTTGCACTTGACGGGCGACAAGGTGTTGTTTATCCGGTTGTAAAAAGGCTAACAGAATATACGCAAGAGCATCCCGAAGTAGCCTCTAGGTTGCACTTCATACTAAGGCGTAGAGCCACGATATCAAGAAAAGGTTTAGAACAGGCGTTCGAATCAATTACCGGAGGATTTGGACCAGACACTCCGAAGGTCTCAGACTGGCGAATGCTTGGGGCAATAGACAGAAAACTACGTGTTCCAGCGACTCTTCGCGCCTATGATGGGAATTCATGCGACTGGGAAGGCGAATTTGTAGTTCAACTTAGGGCTGAGAAAAACAGATCCAAGGATTTGAAACTAAGAGAACAATGACATCAATAGGCCTTCGCAAAATAAGCAACATCCTTTGCATCCTTGCCGCAGTAAACGCAGCTTGAGAAGGTAGTTTCCTTTTCTATTTTTATCAATCGGCATGTCGCTCCAGTTTCCGTTTTTATCTTTGTCTCGCATTCGCTTGAGCCGCACCAGTTGGCTCTTATGAACCCTTTCTTCTCCTCGAGCTTCTTCTTGAAGTCCTTGTATGTCTTTACGCTTGTGATTCCTTTCTTAAGGTCGCCCTGCGCCTTCTTGAAAAGGGATTTCTGCATGGATTTCAATTCACTTTTAACTTTCTTTATAAGTTCATCCTCCTTTATTGTCATCTTCTCAGTCATGTCCCTCCTTGCAAGCACGAGCTGCTGGCTGTCTATGTCTCTTGGACCTATCTCTATCCTTAATGGAATCCCCCTCAATTCCCACTCGTTGAACTTCCAGCCGGGGGTATAGCCATCGCGGTCGTCAAGCTTTGCCCTGAAGCCCTTTGCGGCAAGTTTTGCAAGCAGCGACTTTGAGTGTGTCAACACTTTCTCCTTTGTATCATCCTTGAATATCGGCACTATCACTATCTCTACGGGTGCGACCTTTGGCGGCACTATGAGCCCCTTGTTATCCCCGTGCAGCATCACCATAGTCCCTATCAATCTTGTAGTTATGCCCCATGATGTCGTGTATGGATTATTCTCCTTGCTGTCCTTGTCAAGGAACCTCACCTCAAACGGCTTTGTGAAATTCTGGCCCAGATTGTGCGATGTTCCGCACTGCACGGCCTTGCCGTCAGGCATCAATCCCTCCAACGTGACAGTGTAATCGGCTCCTGGAAACTTCTCCATCTCGGACTTCTTTCCTACAAGAACAGGTATCGCAAGGTAATCCTCCATTACCTGCCTGTAAAGGTCGGCTATCAGCATTACCTCCCTCTCCGCCTCATCGAAAGTTGCGTGGGCGGTATGGCCCTCCTGCCATAGGAACTCGCTCGTCCTTGTGAAGGGCTTGGTGTCCGTTATCTCGCTCCTCAGGATGTTGCACCACTGGTTGAGCAGCATTGGCAGATCGCGCCAGCTCCTTATCCACTTCTGGAAGAAGTAATAGAACAATGTCTCAGATGTTGGCCTTATCGCAAGCTTCTCGCTGAGGTCGTTGTTTCCGCTTTTCGTCACCCAGAAGACCTCAGGCACGAATCCCTTGAAGTGATCAGCCTCGATCCCAAGCAATCTCTCGGGTATCAGCAACGGCATGTAGACGTTCCTGTGGCCCGTGTCCTTTATCATCCTATCGAATATGTGCTGGATGCTCTCCCATATCTCGTATGAGTCGGGACGGAAGGCTATGGTGCCCTTGACAGGAGCGTAATCGGCAAGCCCGGCCTTAATGACTACCTGCGAGTACCATTCAGGGAAATTGCCTTCCTTTGTGGCAGTTATGCTGTTCTCGTTGGGTTTCTGATCCAATGAATCGCCATGACAAGTAAATATGGTGTAATAATCGCTATAAACCTTACCGAAAGGCAAAACTTATTTATATCTGCAGAACAGATTGCTAGTAGTGATAATATGTCAAGTGCAACTACCAGCAGGATGGATATCTACAGTTTCTCTGAAAAATTCATGGACTATAACCCGAATCGCATAAAAGAGGACTTAGGACTTGTATTGAAGCACACCGGCAATATGGGGACTGTAGACTCAATCATATCCTTGACAAGGAAAACGTTCGTGGGTGAAAAGGCACACGATTCAAGCGTTGATGTATTTGATGCGGCAGTAAAGATCTCATTGAGGACCGTGAAGGGCAGTCAGGATGAGGTCGGAAACACCACTGTCCGCGAATTTATGGAAGTCGCAGAATCAGTCAATGATATTAATTCAAGAATAAAAGTCGTATGCGGCACCGCAGAATCGGTCGGCCAGCTTACAAGGAACCTGGAGCCGAGCGACACAGAGGATACTATCGCCAATTCAGCTCTTTATCTTGCAACGAAACTGCTCTCCCGTTATGTGGAAACTGCCAGCGGAGACGAAGCAGCCGAGGTATTCGGAAATTTGCTTCCGAGCGCCGCAAGAGTGTTGGAAAAACCCAGCTCAATAATAGGCATATTGGCCATCCTCACCTCTGACAGCCAATTGAGAAACCTACTAAGAGAAGAATAAAAACAGGAACGCCTTATATAATCCACAGAACAAAAGAAGTTTTCAAATAAAGAACAAACCCGTTGATAGATATGACCGAAGTTACAAAAGAGAGGAACCCAGCAATAAGCATCGAAAGGACAGAATGGGCCGGAAAGACCACACCCCGCGAGTACAGCATGGCAACAAAGTCCAGCTACGTGTATTCGCATAAGGCTAAGTTCGAGGATAGTTTAATATCCTTGATCCTAAAGACCAGTTTCCCCTCCAGGGACGCCGAGATGTTCCTGCTTGTAGCCCTGACAGATGCCAATAACAAGATACCGGAGAAGATAGGGCCGGGCAAGTACAGCGTAATAGTTGACGCAGCAATAAAGCTGAGCGCCAAAAAGGAAAAATTGCTGAGGACTGATGATATAAGCAGCACAAGATTGTACGGTGTTGCGCTGCAAAATAATTTTGAATACGATGGGAAGCGGCCCATAGAGCACGAACTGCATGACATCATAGAGAGGATATTGTCGCAAAGGCCTCCGCGCACTTTCATAAACGCGATATCATTATGCATTCAGGCAGAAAATTAAGTGCGATAGCCTGAAAACAGGGATGTCTGCGCCTTAACTATTTTACAAACATGATGTTAGCGTAGGCAAAGGTATTAATTAATCAATTCTAATCTTGATAACTAACCATGCGATTGTAGTCTAGCCTGGTAGGACGCGGCCTTGCCAAGGCCGTGACCCGGGTTCAAATCCCGGCAATCGCACTTTAATCTTTTGGCTTATTTTATATCAAAATTATGGAAACGAATAAATAGGCTCACTTTCATAATTAAACATGGGGTTGTGGAAAAAGTAATCTAGTAGCAATAAATATTGCTATTATGGGATCTATTTCCAAATCAATGGTGAAACAATGAACTTCAAACTAGTATTGTCCGTGTTAGTGGTATTGTCCCTTCTCTTTGTGAGCGCATCATATGCAGGTGGCGGTTACTCAACGACTGCAAAAACAACATATACAACAACGACCACGAAGCCGACAACATCCACAACCAAACCAACAACCTCTACCTCATCATCTACAACAACCACAAAACCAACAACATCAACCACAACAAAATCAACAACCTCGACAACTGTAAAAACAACAACCACAAAACCAACAACATCAACCACAACAAAATCAACAACCTCGACAACTGTAAAAACAACAACCACAAAACCAACAACTTCAACTACTGTGGAAACAACATCAACCGTCGTATTCAAACCTCCTGAATTATCCGCTTATACAGTTCCATTATTCTCTAATTACACTGCAGGACAAACAATAACATTGACAGCGAATGCCGTAGGAGGCACGCCGCCATTCACATACCAATGGTACAACGACACATCGGGCACACCCGCAATAATAACAGGCGCTACATCCAAGATATATGCAGCAACGGCAGGAACAACAGGACTATTTTTCTATCATGTTATCATAAAGGACTCCTCGTCCCCTCAGCAAACCGCGTATTCCTTCCCGGATTCGATAGTCTTCGTGAAGAAACAGTTAGTAGTATCAATAAAACCAACGTCCGGGACATTTGACGTAGGGCAAACATTAACAATAACTTCAGTAGTTACCGGCAACGTTCTGCCGGTCACATACCAATGGTATAATGATTCTACAGGTACGCCTGTTGCAATATCGGGCGCAATACTGCCTACCCTGATACGACCTGCATCCTCTCCCTCAACAGTAAAATACTATTTAGTAGCAAGCGAATCCTCATTCCCATTCCAGACGGGGCAATCATCAGTTGGAACATATGTAATAAATTCGGCGCTAAGCGTATCCGCAGCCCCATCAACAGCAACATATGACACGGGCCAAACAATAAAAATAACGGCAACGCCATCGGGCGGCACAGCACCATATTCATACCAATGGTACAACGACACCTCAGGCTCATCGCCAATACCTGGTGCGATATTCACCACATACACCGCAACGGCTGGTCCGACAGGAACATTCAAATACAATGTAAAGGCGACGGACTCGGCAGCGACTCCAACAAGCGCCACATCATCTCCAAGCTCCATAGTAAACGTGAATGCGGCTCCCACAGTCACCCTGGCCGCAAGTCCATCGCCGATTGATGCGGGCCAGCAAACCACATTCACAGCCACAATAACAAACCCGGGAACAGCCCCGGACACATTCAACTGGGCAGCACTTCCAGCAGGGCTTACGCTAGTATCAGGTTGCGCAACATCATCAAGCACATGCACGGTCTCAACATCCCCGTCCTTGGTTTCACAGCAGATCTATACAGAAAGCGTAACGACAACAGACTCGGCCACAACCCCAGTGACATCCGGATCCGCATCAGCATCAGTAACGGTCAACCCAACACCCGCGGTAACGCTTGCGTCGCAGAATACAGCAATCGAAAGCGACCAAAGCAACATATTCACTGCAACGATAACACAGCCAGGAACGGGATCAGATTCCTATTCATGGACGCTTCCAGCAGGAGTCACATCATCAGCATCGGACTGCACACCAACAACAGCAACATGCACAATCGCACCGATAGTCCTGGTGCAGACCCTAGAATCAGTATCAGTCACTATAACGGACAGCGCAACAACTCAGGTCACATCAAGTCCGGCATTCGCATCTGTTACAGCATATCCAGTATTGCAAATAACTGCTCAACCAAGCGTTCAAACCCCGCTTGATGCTGGCCAATCAATACCTGTAAACGCGTTCGCGTTTGGAGGCTCTGGAGTATATACCAATTATCTGTGGACATCCTCATGTCCAGGATTCTCAGACCCTGGCAACACCAATTCATTCATATACGCCCCATTGTCCGCATCGTTTGCTCCGATAATAATAAACCATCAATCATTGAATACACTTGTTCCATTCGTACCTGCAGGACCAGGATGCACATTCAACGTCAAGGTAACAGACAGCTTCGCCGCAACCAATACCGCATCAACAGGACTGATAGCAGTCACGCCTGTGCCATCAGTCTCCGTATCGCCCTCATCCCAGACTGTTGATGTAGGCCAGACAATAACGCTCACAGCATCATTGACCAGCCCCGGTTCTGGAGGAGACTCATACCAGTGGTACAACGGAACAATATCAGATCCAATATCCGGCGCGACATCTCTTACATACGCACCAACAGCAGGAGCTCTTGGAACATTCAACTACTTCGTAGTAGTTACAGACTCAAACCTCGGAACAGGCCAATCCAACACGGGCACAGTAATCGTATCAACAACGCCGACAGTATCGGTCGCGCCCTCATCCCAGACTGTTGATGTAGGCGAGTCAATAACGCTAACAGCAACGCCATCGGGAGGCACATCGCCATTCACATATCAGTGGTACAACGACACGTCCGGCTCTTCGCCAATTTCGGGCGCTACAGCATCAGTATACGCGCCAACAGCAGGGGCCCTTGGCACATTTGATTACTATGTAGTGGCAACAGACAGCGCAACAACTCCGGTATCAGCGAAGTCATCGCCAGACTCCATTGTAAATGTCGATCAGGTCACCGCAAGCACATCAGTATCATGCCCATCATTTGATGTAAGTGATACAACAACATGTACCGCAATGGTGACAGGATACAGCCCAACAGGCACAGTAACACTAGTTACGTCAGATCTAACGGGCTCGTTCACAACAGCAAACCCGTGCACGCTGGTCTCGGGAACATGCCAGGTGACATACACCGACACCGTAGTAGGAACACCAACCGTAACAGCAACATACTCAGGCGATTCAAACAACAATGCAGGAGTTGCAGGGACAAATGTAGTCACTGTAAATCCAAAGCTCATAGCTGATGTCACGATGCATGTAAGCAACGATGAGGACAGCGGATTCCCGAGCTACTGGGCGCTTGACAACTACACGAAGAACATAACGGTATACGAGGTAGGTCCGGGTTCATTCTATGCCAACACCACATACAACGGATTATGGAACACATTTGCAGGCGCATTGAGCCCGCAGGCAGGCATAACAGAGCCAGCGGACGGCACAGGGAACATGGTAGGCGGATATCATGCGACATTTACAGCAGATCTACTTGTCACTCCAACAGAGCCGACATCGGGTGATCTCGGCCCATTCAACTTCGGCGGAACAAAATCAGACATACTGCTCGACAGTTACAACACGCAGGTAGGCGATCCAACACCAACTTCATACACTGACTTCTACTTCAGCAACGTGCAAAACTTCAATGAGGTAACGTGGGGATGGACATACAACTACATAACTCCGACATCTCCGGCGCAGACATGGATAAACGATTACACTGGAAGCAGCGGTGATATAATCACTGTAATACAGCCAAACCCATCGTTTGATGGCGCACTATGCAACATAGTGATACCCAACGAGACATTGGCAAACAGCGCGGTACAGAGCGCAATAAACTCTGCGGCATCTGGATCTGTGATATGCGTAGCGGCAGGTACATATCCAGAACAGCTCAGCATAACAAAGCCATTGACAATCGTGGGACAGGGCGCAAGCACCATAATAGCGCCGCCTGCAGTATCACCTGACACCACAAGCTTCACAAGCGGGCATCCATTATCACCGATAATACTGGTGAAAGGCACGACAAACGCGAACATACTCAGACTCGAGGTTGACGGCTCGACATCCGGAGGCGCGATAACATCGTGCGCCACGAACTTCTTCGGCATAGTCTACCAGGATGCATCTGGAACGATAGCGGGCACATCGGTAAACAACGTTGAACTGCCCATCAGCATATTCGGATGCCAGAGCGGCGACGCGATATACGTGCAATCGGACAGCGTGCATTCAGGCACATCAAGCGTGAACATACAGAACAACACCGTTGTCGCATATGACAAGAACGGGATAACGTGCAATGAGCAGGGAACCACATGCAACATAATCAACAACACGGTTACTGGAGCAGGCCCGACACCATTGACCGCGCAGAACGGAGTGCAGATAGGGTTCGGCGCAACCGGAAGCATAATCAACAACAACGTGCAGGACAACAGCTACGACAGCACAACGCCTGGAAATGAGAACACTGGCAACTACGTAACTGCGGATGCGCAATCAACTGGAATACTCATATTCGCATCGCCATCAATAGAGATAAGTGACAACCACGTATCGCTCAACGATCTCGGAGTGGCAATAGCCGGCGACGGGACATTCGTACAGCCTAATGTAACAGTTGAAAACAACTTCCTTACGAACAACTACGACGATGCGCTTGTATTCGACAGCTTCAACGGCACTTCTAAGAACAACCAGGTATCAGGTTCGCCAGTAGGTCTGCTAGTTACTGACTCCTTTGGCGACGCGACTCTCACAAGCATGGGAGACACATTCACCAGCGTGACTACAGACTGCAGCCAGTACCAGTTTGGCGGATCATTCAGCGCAACGGGAAGGGGCACATGCTTCACGGATCCCACCTTTGCGGCAAGCTGCGACATAATCATACCTAACGAGTCTGCAACCAACAGCGCGCTGCAGAGCACAATATCTGGAGCTCCGTCAGGGTCCACAATATGCGTTAGTGCAGGCACATACCCAGAGCAATTGACCATAAACAAGCCGTTGACAATTGTAGGCCAGGGAACCAGCACCATCATATCACCATCATCAGTGTCATCCGACACTACGAGCTACTCAAGCGGCAACCCATTGGCACCCATAATACTTGTCAAGGGCACAACGCACGTGAACATCCAGAGGCTCGAAGTTAACGGAGCGACGTCCGGCGCCGCAATAAATTCCTGCGCACCGACATTCTTCGGAATAGCATATCAGGATGCATCAGGAACCATAGCAGGGACAACAGTAACGAACGTTGAACTTGCACCCGTGGACTTCGGATGCCAGAGCGGCGACGGGATATACGTCCAATCAGACAGCGCGCATTCAGGCACATCAAGCGTCAACGTGCAGAACAACACGGTATCAAACTACCAGAAGAACGGCATAACCTGCGTCGAACAGGGCACAACGTGCGAGATAATAAACAACACGATCTCGGGAGTCGGGCCAAACACCCAGATAGCCCAGAACGGGGCCGAGGTCGCATTCGGAGCCGTAGGAAACATAGACAACAACAACGTGCAGGGAAACAGCTACTCCAATGCCGGCAACACTGGCAACTACATAACCGCAAGCGCACAGGCAACGGGAGTGCTTGTCTATGCATCTCCATCCGTTGACATAAACAACAACAAGATATCGCTCAACGACATAGGCGCATTTGTCGGAGGGGACGGCACATTCGTCCAGCCAAACGATACCGTGCAGAACAACCAGGTATCCAGCAACTACGATGACGGGATAGTCTTCGACAGCTACTACGGCATATCAAAGGACAACCAGATATCTGACGTTCCGGTCGGATTGCTGGTGATAGACAGCGTGAGCAACGCGGCAGTGATAAGCAACGGCGACACGTTCTCCGGCACGATAACGACGAACTGCGATGCTTATCCGTTCAGCGGCACATTCACATCCATTGGAATGGGCACATGCTTTACCTGATTGCATAGCCTATTCCTCAAGGCTGTGCCAATCCTCGTGTCATCCCTGCATAGGTATTTAAATAAATTCCCATCCAACTCTCAACGATGGACACCTACAATAGGCAGATAATGATCCTGATCCTCTTTGCAGCATTGGCAGTGTTAGGCCTTGGCATGTTCAACATTAGATTATCCGCAAACTCCGTCCCGACATTCGCATCTACCAATTATGTTTCAACCGCGGTGATATCCACAGCCGCAAACGGATACGACATCTCAAATATAACTGTCATAAACCCATTCGGCGTAACCATCAGCGGATCATACTTCTGGGCATACATCAACTACGTTAGCGCCGGATCCGCGGTCATGGTGCTGAACGGCTCAGCATACGGCCTTTACAACAACAGGCCGGGAGTGCTAGTAAGGCAGACAAGGAAGTACAATTTCTACGCCAAACTGATATCATCATCATACCTTTCCAATACCCCGTCAGCCAGCATATACCTCTACTCGGTAGGAAGGGCCTCTGTGCCTGTACTCAATTCAACATACACCATAACCGGATACATCCCCCTCATAGTTAATGTAACAAATGCAAGCACTGTTGTAAAGATGAATTCGCAGACATCCGCGCCCCTAAACCTGGTAATAATGAATGTCACAAACGCATTGACAACATCGCCGCAGGGATTCAGGCCCCTGCTCGTGCTAAACGTTAGCACCATCTCGTCTGCGAACGTGACTACCTCACTTACAATGGCCTACAACTGCTCACTGCCGCAAGCCAGCATAATACCATACAAGCAGAACAGCCATGGAATATGGATCACGATACTGCCGTTTACTGTAGACCCAACAAAGTGCACAGCGTCATTCACAATACCATCAGATCCGATAGCGGGGCTGTTCCAAAGCCAGAACCAGGGAACCAACGCAACCACATCCGCATCAACGGTAGGGACAACCGTGCCATCATCTGTGACAACAACCGTCCCTGAGAGTCCGCTGAATCTGCCCGGAGAGGAATCTATACTTGTTGTGGCTGCGATAATAGCCATCGCAATCGTCTACTATGCTGCGACAAGGAAGCAAAAGCCGCAAAAGGGCAAGCAAGCCAAATAGTACTGCCTCTGCCTAATGACGTCTATTGTCAAAGGCCACGGATATGTATAAATATCAGGAAACCTCCAAATAAAGTGTGATGGAATGGGGATTACCGCGACCCGGGTGAACGGGGAAGCAACAGGTAGGAGTACAATATTAAACAGCGGCCTGATCCGATTGCTGCCAGATGAGACCAGAAAGAGGGTGGTAGACTGGGCAATGACAATGATCCGTAATAGGACAGATAAACTGGAGCAAAGCGCCTATGTAAAGCACACGAACAAGGACTACAAGGGTTCAGCAGAGGATTACATAAGGGCGCTGGGCTGGGCAGATTATTTAGGCGACAATGATAAGCGCATTGAGCTATTGCTGCGTAAATCCAACCTATACGAGGACTATGGCGCCGTGGTCGAATCAAACGCCCAAAAGGTCGCACCAGGAAAGGGCAGGATAAAAATGTACAGCATCGCATTCTCCTCATTCCTCAATGCGGCAGAGGATATCCATTCGATAATGGATCCCGCACATGCCACAAGAATTAGCGGATTGCTGAACAGGGCAGAGCAAAATCTGTACAATATAATGAGGAAGATAAATGGCGACGGACTGAATGAGAACACAATAACGGATATGTCGATCCGGCTGCAGGTTATGCGCTGCATGAAAGACCAGCTGGAGAACAAAGGCGACTCAAGCTGCATTAGCGCTGATATGTAGATATCCCGAAAATAATAACAGCCTTTTTAGTCTTGATTCTGCATAATAAAATCATGGACTTCCCGCCGGTCAGGCTCGGAGAAAGGGAGCTTGATGTAAAGATAATACCTACAAGGAACAGGAACGCATATGCAAGGGTCAGGGACGGTTCCATAATAATAACCCTACCGTCAAGGATGGGGGCCGATTCTGCAAGCAGGGTCGCGCAAAGCCTCTATGCAAGGATAAGTAGGGCGATAATCAAAAGGCCGGAGAGGTACCTCTATGATAAAGGGGAGGAGATAAAATTCCATGACGGGGAGACGGTAAGCGTACTGGGGAGGAGCTTCGACTTCCATGTATCAAGTTCGGGAAAGAATGCAAGGGCGTCGCTAAAGGGCAGCAGCATAAACATCAGGATCCCAGAATCGCACACACGGGAGGATCAGGAGAGAACGATATCGTACTTGGGAAGAAGAATAATCTCAAAAGCGATAATAAACGACCTGAATTACAGGGTTAAAGAGGCAAACGATAGGCATTTCAACAGCCCTATCAGCCAGGTGCGGCTATTGAATGCATCAACCAGGTGGGGCTCCTGTACAACGAAGAGGGGGGAAGAGGGAGCAAGGATAATGCTGAACTTCAAGCTGCTGTTCATGCCGACAGAATGCCTGGATTACGTGATAGTGCACGAACTGGCGCACACAAAGGTGCAGGGCCATTCGGAGAGGTTCTGGAATATTGTTAGGAATATAATACCAGATTACAAGAATAGAATAAAACTGCTGAGGCAGAACGCCTACAGGATAAGATCTGATAACGGGATAATAAATAATGAGGGAAAAGCCCAAAAATGAAATAGTTAAAGAGGAAAGAAAATTTATTACTTATACTTCCTCAACAGCCTGTATTTGGCTGGCACCTCTATATGTCCCTCTCTTATTAATCCCCTATCGCTTAAATCTTTCAATAATTCTCCGCGACCCTTAGGGGATAAGTTGTCCATTACCTTCCTTATATCCAGAACGAATACCACGTCCTCAGATTCGTGTCTTTTTGTTTCTGTTCGCATTTTATCACTTCCTGCTAGTACGCCGTAATCAGTAAAAGCAAGTGAATTTCTATCGCGCTGCCAGATATATATACTTAAGCCCGATTTCGTGCAAGCATTTAAAAGCCTTGCGCGCTAATCCGCGTCGCTGGTGCGAATTCAAAAGGAGATCCATATTAATTTAAAGGAAGAGTATTGGTTCCTACTCTCTTCAGCTTGTTCCAGTTGGCCCTGACACCCAGCTGGTGGTCGATGCCTGCCTTTATGTTGATGTAATTGAGAAGATAAGAATAGTATATTCCCTGTATTATCGCATAGATTGGCAGCCTCTTCTGGTCCTTGATTCCGTCTATGTACAATACATAAAACATAAGAAGCGCAAATGGTATTGCAAATATAACGAAGTTTATCAAATAGCTTACAAGATTGTTTGTTACTGCGGCAATTATCAGAGTCACTGCAAGGACGCCAGAAGTTACCAAGTCTACCCACGGGGCTATCAGGTAATAAGGAAGTCCGAGCATACCTATCCTTCCATACTCCTTATTGAAAATTATGTCCCTGTGCTTCTTCAGTACCTCATACCTTCCATAGCACCACCTGTACCTTTGCTTCATGAAATCCTTCAGGTTTGCCGGTGCCTCTGTATAGGCTATCGCCTTCGGATTGTAGACTATCTTGTAGCCGCCCTTTGCAAGCGTGATTGTAAGGTCCATGTCCTCTACCAACGTGTCAGGGGAATATCCGCCGACCTCGAGCAGTTTGTCCTTCCTGAATGCACCAACGCAGCCTGAGATTACCTGGATGCAATTGAGCTCGGAGAATGTCCTTTTCTCAAGGTTCTGTCCGGTTATGTACTCCACAGACTGGTTCTTGGTTATCATGGTGCTGGTATTGGCTATCCTTACGTTGCCGGCAACTGCAGCAACATTAGGATCCCTGAAAGGCCGAACGAGCTGCTCTACAGTATCATTTTGGAATATACTGTCAGCATCTATGCATATGACTATCTCGCCGCGGGCGTGCTGGACACCGTAGTTGAGCGCGGTCGCCTTGCCACCGTTCTTCTTGTCAAGGAACCTTACCATCGTAGGGTATTCCTTTGCGAGCTTCTCCGCGACCTCCTTTGTGTTGTCCGTGCTGCCATCGTTGATTATGATAACCTCCATATGCTGGTAAGTCTGGTTCACGAATCCCTTTATGCAATTGGCAAGGGTTATGCCCTCGTTATAGCATGGTGAGAGTATCGAGACCAACGGGTAAAAGAATTCCTTATCCTTGTCATCCTCCTGGGTGGCGGTGTAACTTTTATATGAGAAACCTACCAGTATCAATGTCTTCAAGGTCAATATTCCCATGAAGACTACTGCGATTAGTTCTATGGCTGGAAGTATTTGCATTGAATCACTTTCTCATTTAACGGCGCGTATTATACTAAATATACTATGCATGTTTCAAACTGAAGTAATAATTTACCATAAATATGAAACTGCTCACAAGACTTGATACACATATAATATTTATATCTTCCATTATAATAATCATAAGGGGAGTTGTTGCATTCTGGCTAGGAAGCAATAAACAGCCAATGCAAAGGTTTTAAAAGGTTTTCCCGCTTAGAGGATAAAGTATATATATCTCCAAAACACATAAAATGTGTTTATTTTTTTCATTTAATCAGTAATTACCAGTAACGGGACAGGATAAGTTTGTGGTAAAATGAATAATAGATTGTATGTATTACTACCAATGTTAATGCTATTCGTGCTATTCGGCGGATTTGTACATATGGCTAATGCCCATATAACTTCTGTCACTATAGCACCAAGCAACCCAACAATAGATAATGGACAATCAATACTGCTAACAACAACTAATACCTTTACTATTCAAATTGATACCCCTTATAATTATCAATGGTATTCTAACTCTGGTTGTACAACCTCAATAAACGGTGCAACGTCAAACACTTATTTAGCTTCGCCTGTTACAACAACAACTTATTGTGTAAAAGTTACAGATAAAACAAACACAGAGGTAACAGATACGGATTCTGTTACGGTTCACTCTGCACTAGTTGCAGGCACTCCAACAATATCAAATGCAATAATAGATGCAGGCCAGACAGACACATTCACGTCAGTTCCTTCAGGGGGCACAACATCATATTCATACCAGTGGTACAGCGGCGTATCGGCAACATGCACAAGTGACGCTGCAATCACAGGTGCAGCTTCAGCTGCATATTCTACACAACCGGTCTCAGGAAACTACTTCTGTTACAAACTCACAGACAGCGCATCCACACCAAATGTAATATATTCTGCAACAGTACAGCCAACTGTGCATTCCTCATTAGTTGCAGGCACTCCAACAATATCAAATGCAATAATAGATGCAGGCCAGACAGACACATTCACGTCAGTTCCTTCAGGGGGCACAACATCATATTCATACCAGTGGTACAGCGGCGTATCGGCAACATGCACAAGTGACGCTGCAATCACAGGTGCAGCTTCAGCTGCATATTCTACACAACCGGTCTCAGGAAACTACTTCTGTTACAAACTCACAGACAGCGCATCCACACCAAATGTAATATATTCTGCAACAGTACAGCCAACTGTGCATTCCTCATTAGTTGCAGGCACTCCAACAATATCAAATGCAATAATAGATGCAGGCCAGACAGACACATTCACGTCAGTTCCTTCAGGGGGCACAACATCATATTCATACCAGTGGTACAGCGGCGTATCGGCAACATGCACAAGTGACGCTGCAATCACAGGTGCAGCTTCAGCTGCATATTCTACACAACCGGTCTCAGGAAACTACTTCTGTTACAAACTCACAGACAGCGCATCCACACCAAATGTAATATATTCTGCAACAGTACAGCCAACTGTGCATTCCTCATTAGTTGCAGGCACTCCAACAATATCAAATGCAATAATAGATGCAGGCCAGACAGACACATTCACGTCAGTTCCTTCAGGGGGCACAACATCATATTCATACCAGTGGTACAGCGGCGTATCGGCAACATGCACAAGTGACGCTGCAATCACAGGTGCAGCTTCAGCTGCATATTCTACACAACCGGTCTCAGGAAACTACTTCTGTTACAAACTCACAGACAGCGCATCCACACCAAATGTAATATATTCTGCAACAGTACAGCCAACTGTGCATTCCTCATTAGTTGCAGGCACTCCAACAATATCAAATGCAATAATAGATGCAGGCCAGACAGACACATTCACGTCAGTTCCTTCAGGGGGCACAACATCATATTCATACCAGTGGTACAGCGGCGTATCGGCAACATGCACAAGTGACGCTGCAATCACAGGTGCAACTTCAGCTGCATATTCTACACAACCAGTGTCAGGAAACTACTTCTGTTACAAACTCACAGACAGCGCATCCACACCAAATGTAATATATTCTGCAACAATACGGCCAACAGTATATACAACACCAACAGTAACAACACCATCACCATCAAGTGTGACACTTATCTCCGGACAGACTGAAACATTTTCAACAACGATATTAGGTGGCACTGGTTCGTTCACAGTCAATCTTGTAAATACAACTTCCGATACAACAGTTCAGGAACTAACAGGCCAGACAGACGGCCCTGTAACATTTACTGGATTCCCGATAATAGCCAATGGCACGCACACATATAATGTAGTTGCAACTGATACGGGAACCACGCCGCAATTTGCATTCAACAGCCCACGCAACACTGTAACAGTTATCTTACCATTGACAGTTTCCCTTACAGAAAGCAACTCAACAATTGACGCAGGTCAGATTGAGACATTGACAGCCACCAGCACTGGCGGAATCTCTCCATATATATTTACATTCTACTTCGCTAACCCCGGCTCAAACCATACAATCAGCGGTTGTGGTAATCTAAATACAGGTACCAATACTGCTACATGTACGTTCACAGAGTCTCCCGCTATAGGGGCACAGCCTTATGGCGCTGGTGTAACAAGTGGCTCGCAATCAGTAAACTCAACTGCATTGATTGTAGACAGCGAACCGGTTGGAAGTACACCTCCCTCATTGACAATACAGGCAAGCAACCCATCGCTTCCGATAGATCAAACCTCAGAAACTCTTACGGCAGTAAAATCGGGCGGTATTGGCCCATCATTTACATATACATTCTATAATGTAACAGGAGGTAGCGCAAGCGCAATACCAGGCTGCAGCTCCATACTGACAAATACTTGCACATTTGATGTGATTAATCAGGCTGGAATATACTCATTCAATGCAACAGTGACAGACAACGCAATACAGCCATTCACATTCGGATCTACAAAAACAACAATAGAAGTAAATGCATTGGTTGCAGGTGCTCCGACCCCTACAAATCCAACAATAGACCTTGGACAGAATGTTATACTTACTGCAAACCCGACTGGGGGCTCTGGACTTTATAATGATTATCAGTGGTACAGCAGCACATCAAGTGCGGTTCCAAGGCCATGGAACACCTCAACCTCGTCCGGCCAGGGCACAATTTTGGACGGCATGAATTCCAGCACATGGTCTGCTGGCGGAGGCACAGTAACAGTAAACGCCCAAAACTACGTTGAAGGGGACGGCTCAATAGAGCTGACGGTTCCTCCATCCACACCATTCAGCAATATAGCAAAAACCGAAACACCGAGTCTTGATCTGAGCAAGGCAAGCAACTTCTACTTCTGGGTTTACGTACCGAATACTTTAGATCTCTCCGCACCAGGAACCTTCGGAGTTACATTGGACTTATATTCCTCAACTACGGCACCAATAAGCTATTTCCAATGCGGAATTCAAACCGGGGCACTACAAGATGGATGGAACCCTGTAGTTGTAGCCCAATCTGCATGCACTCCGAATGCAAATTCACCCTCATGGGGTTCTATCTCCCTAATACAGTTTATAGTAGCCACTAATAGCTCATTAAATCATAAGGCCGCATTTGACTTCGGTCCTCTAAAAGAAAATTACGCAGGAGGTGCATTCAACAAGGCGCAGGTAGTATTGACATTCGACGGCGCTTGGAACAGCACACTCATTAATGCAACTCCAATAATGCAGACAATAACATTGGCCCATCCATTTTCACAAACAGGGGTGGCATTCATAGTCACAAACGAAATCAACGCCGCGGGTGGAGACGGCTGCGGTGTTGGGAAATGCATAAACCTAAGCCAGCTAGCCTCATTATACGGAAATGGCTGGGATCTCGCAAGCCACACAATGAATCACGCAAATCTCGTAACCGAGACTGCTGACAATTTCCCAAGTGGAATCAATAATAATTATGAACTGTCAGCAAGTCAAAGTATTCTTGTTAATAACGGCTTCACGCGTGCCGCAGACATATTTGCATATCCTAACGGAGCATACAATTCCGTGGTAATAAACCAAGTGAAGAATAACAATTACATACTGGCAAGGACATTGGGCTTCGGCATAACTCAACCCAACCTTTATCCGGATGACCCGTACAATCTATCTTATAGGGTACAGTCATTGGTAATGGCTCCAGGACCAACAACTACTCCGGCCGTTGTAGAATCAGAAATAAACAACGTGATAGCAGAAAATGGATTGCTTGTATTGACATTCCACATAATACAGCCTAACACGGCAACAGCAGTAGAATACTCAACTGCCAATTTCACAATATTATCCAACTACTTATCAACTGCACAGTCTGAAGGTTTGCTGCAGGTAACAAACTTCAGCTCATATTATGCAATCCTAAACGGAACAGTAATAGATCCCTTCCCTAGATCTGTAACAACAGGAAGCACGCTCAATATCGCACCAACATCAACAACCTCAAAGACTTACTATTATTATAGGGTAGCCTCAGGACCATTCGTGGCATATTCGCCAACAGCAGGGGTCACTGTCAATATCGCACCAACCGTAACCACACCTGCACCGTCCAACGTAACTCTTGACGCAGGCCAGGGAGAGACATTCAGTGCGACAATAACAGGCGGCACAGGACCATTCACAGTTAATCTTGTAAACGCATCAAACGGCAATACAATACAATCATTAGCAGGCCAGCCAGCAGGTCCTGTAACATTCACAGGATTCCAAATACTTGCAGCAGGCCCACACGCATACAACGTAGTCATAACTGACACAGGAACTGCAACACCATACATATTCAATTCAACGAAGTCATCAGTGACAGTGTCAACTGCACCAGCAGTATCAATAACCGCATCAAATGCAACAATCGACGTAGGACAGGTTGAAACTCTGTCCGCAAACGTAACTGCGGGAACAGGACCATTCACATACGCATTCTGGAACACAACCGCAGGAACTGCGATATCTGCATGCGCAGGCACATACACAGGACCATCGGTTTCGTGCATTGGATTGACTCCAACATCATCTACATCATACAACGTAGTCATAACTGACATAGGAACTGCAACACCATACATATTCAATTCAACGAAGGCAGCGATCACAGTAGACGCCATACCAACAGTAACAGCGCCATCACCATCGAATTCAACTCTTGATTCCGGTCAGGGTGAAACATTCACAACAACAATAACAGGAGGTACAGACGCATTCACGGTTGATCTAGTAAACGTATCAACAGGCGCAATGGTTCAGCAACTTACCGGTCAGTCAGATGGAACTGTGACATTCACAGGATTCCCAATAATTGCTGTAGGTGCGCACACTTACAACGTAGTCGTAACAGACGCAACCTCAACACCATACATATTCAATTCAACGAAGTCATCAGTGACAGTGTCAACTGCACCAGCAGTATCAATAACCGCATCAAATGCAACAATCGACGTAGGACAGGTTGAAACTCTGTCCGCAAACGTAACTGCGGGAACAGGATCATTCACATACGCATTCTGGAACACAACCGCAGGAACTGCGATATCTGCATGCGCAGGCACATACACAGGACCATCGGTTTCGTGCATTGGATTGACTCCAACATCATCTACATCATACAACGTAGTCATAACTGACACAGGAACTGCAACACCATACATATTCAATTCAACGAAGGCATCAGTGACAGTGTCAACTGCACCAGCAGTATCAATAACCGCATCAAATGCAACAATCGACGTAGGACAGGTTGAAACTCTGTCCGCAAACGTAACTGCGGGAACAGGACCATTCACATACGCATTCTGGAACACAACCGCAGGAACTGCGATATCTGCATGCGCAGGCACATACACAGGACCATCGGTTTCGTGCATTGGATTGACTCCAACATCATCTACATCATACAACGTAGTCATAACTGACATAGGAACTGCAACACCATACATATTCAATTCAACGAAGGCAGCGATCACAGTAGACGCCATACCAACAGTAACAGCGCCATCACCATCGAATTCAACTCTTGATTCCGGTCAGGGTGAAACATTCACAACAACAATAACAGGAGGTACAGACGCATTCACGGTTGATCTAGTAAACGTATCAACAGGCGCAATGGTTCAGCAACTTACCGGTCAGTCAGATGGAACTGTGACATTCACAGGATTCCCAATAATTGCTGTAGGTGCGCACACTTACAACGTAGTCGTAACAGACGCAACCTCAACACCATACATATTCAATTCAACGAAGTCATCAGTGACAGTGTCAACTGCACCAGCAGTATCAATAACCGCATCAAATGCAACAATCGACGTAGGACAGGTTGAAACTCTGTCCGCAAACGTAACTGCGGGAACAGGATCATTCACATACGCATTCTGGAACACAACCGCAGGAACTGCGATATCTGCATGCGCAGGCACATACACAGGACCATCGGTTTCGTGCATTGGATTGACTCCAACATCATCTACATCATACAACGTAGTCATAACTGACACAGGAACTGCAACACCATACATATTCAATTCAACGAAGGCATCAGTGACAGTGTCAACTGCACCAGCAGTATCAATAACCGCATCAAATGCAACAATCGACGTAGGACAGGTTGAAACTCTGTCCGCAAACGTAACTGCGGGAACAGGACCATTCACATACGCATTCTGGAACACAACCGCAGGAACTGCGATATCTGCATGCGCAGGCACATACACAGGACCATCGGTTTCGTGCATTGGATTGACTCCAACATCATCTACATCATACAACGTAGTCATAACTGACATAGGAACTGCAACACCATACATATTCAATTCAACGAAGGCAGCGATCACAGTAGACGCCATACCAACAGTAACAGCGCCATCACCATCGAATTCAACTCTTGATTCCGGTCAGGGTGAAACATTCACAACAACAATAACAGGAGGTACAGACGCATTCACGGTTGATCTAGTAAACGTATCAACAGGCGCAATGGTTCAGCAACTTACCGGTCAGTCAGATGGAACTGTGACATTCACAGGATTCCCAATAATTGCTGTAGGTGCGCACACTTACAACGTAGTCGTAACAGACGCAACCTCAACACCATACATATTCAATTCAACGAAGTCATCAGTGACAGTGTCAACTGCACCAGCAGTATCAATAACCGCATCAAATGCAACAATCGACGTAGGACAGGTTGAAACTCTGTCCGCAAACGTAACTGCGGGAACAGGATCATTCACATACGCATTCTGGAACACAACCGCAGGAACTGCGATATCTGCATGCGCAGGCACATACACAGGACCATCGGTTTCGTGCATTGGATTGACTCCAACATCATCTACATCATACAACGTAGTCATAACTGACACAGGAACTGCAACACCATACATATTCAATTCAACGAAAGTATTAGTGACGGCAGGCGCAACTCCAACAGTTAGTATACCAACAACACCAATAGTTGCAGACGTGGGACAAACACTGTCCTCACTGACAGCAAAGGTCACATACACAGGACCATCAACAACATCTGTTGAATGGTACAGCTCTTCAACATCATCGTGCGATTCAGCTTCAACAGACACAGGAATATCCGGCACATTGTTCACACCATCAGCAATATCGACAGGAACGACATACTATTGCGCTGTCGTATCTGACAGCAACATTGTAGGATACACCTCACAATCTGGATCAGTGGAAGTTACAATAGACACTGTCCCATCAATAGAGCAGTCTCCATCATCCGCCACAATAGACGCAGGCCAGACCGACCCTCTAACATCAATAGTTACAGGAGGTTCCGGACAGTACTCATGGCAGTGGTACAACGGCGTAGGTTCTATACCTGGCGCAAGCGGATCCGGCACTACGGCAACATATACTGCATCAACCGCAGACAGTTATTATGCAATATTCACTGATACAGGTACAGCAGCAACGCCCTACCTTACTGCACAGTCAAGCTCTGCCTCAATCACAGTCAATCCAGACCCACAGGTCTCAATAGCACCTCTGACTCCAACAGTGGATGAGGGCCAGACACAGGAGTTCACCGCAACGCCATCGGACGGCACAGGCGCATACTCCTATTCGTGGAACACCGGAGGATTCATACAAGCAAGCGGATGCACAGCACCAGACATAACATGCACAATAAATACTATTGGTTTTGAATCAGTTACACCATTCACTGTAAGCGTGCAGGTAACAGATGCACAGGGGGTGCAGTCCAGCACAGCACAGGCATCGATAACAGTCAATCCGCCCATTATAGTAGGCGTAACCCCATCAAGCCCGACAATAGACGCAGGCCAGACAGCAACACTGACAGCCAACCCAATACAGGGCTCAGGAATATTCGCATCATATGCATGGTACCAGGACACATGCGGCGTAGGACCGATCTTAGGCAGCTCTGCATCGTTCACAACACCAACACTCTCTTCGGGAGCAACATACTGCGTAATAGTTACAGACTCATTAGGAACATCGGCACAGGGAACGGACACGGTAAATGTCAATTCAGGAGCTTCAGCGCTCGCGGTTGCGATATTGCCAAGCAATCCATCGATAACATCAGGAACATTTGAGCCATTGACAGCATCACCATCAGGGGGCTCTGGAACATACTCAGCATATGCATGGTATCAGGGCAGCACATGCGCAGGCAGCGTCATCGCAACGACATCCAACTACACAACACCAGTGCTTACCGCAACGACAGAATACTGCGTGCAGGTAACAGATTCAATAGGGGGTGCAGCGCAGGGAACCGATACTGTACTTGTCAACGCAGCGCCAGTGCCTCTCTCCGTGACAGTTACCGGAACAACCGCAGCGACAGTAGGACAGACAATAACACTCACAGCAAACCCAGTAGGGGGCACAGGATCATACACATACCAGTGGTTCAATGACTCAACAGGAACGCCATCGCTGATAACAACGGGACAGGTGCCAAGCGCAACATCACAATCATTCACTGAGACTGCAGGCGCAATAGGACCAGCCGCATATTATGTTGCAGTCGCAGACTTGGGCACCAACACAACCAAGTCAACTCCAGACTCACAGGTAATCGTATCCGCAACACCAGTGCCTCTCTCTGTGACAGTTACCGGAACAACCGCAGCGACAGTAGGACAGACAATAACACTCACAGCAAACCCAGTAGGGGGCACAGGATCATACACATACCAGTGGTTCAATGACTCAACAGGAACGCCATCGCTGATAACAACGGGACAGGTGCCAAGCGCAACATCACAATCATTCACTGAGACTGCAGGCGCAATAGGACCAGCCGCATATTATGTTGCAGTCGCAGACTTGGGCACCAACACAACCAAGTCAACTCCAGACTCACAGGTAATCGTATCCGCAACACCAGTGCCTCTCTCTGTGACAGTTACCGGAACAACCGCAGCGACAGTAGGACAGACAATAACACTCACAGCAAACCCAGTAGGGGGCACAGGATCATACACATACCAGTGGTTCAATGACTCAACAGGAACGCCATCGCTGATAACAACGGGACAGGTGCCAAGCGCAACATCACAATCATTCACTGAGACTGCAGGCGCAATAGGACCAGCCGCATATTATGTTGCAGTCGCAGACTTGGGCACCAACACAATCAAGTCAACTCCAGACTCACAGGTAATCGTATCCGCTGTGGTGGTAACGGATCAGTCAGTACCAATTCACGTATTGCCATCAACTACTGCACTTGCGGGTCAGTCATTGACAGTATCTGCAGACCTCACCGGACTTACATTCGGCCCAGGAATAGCATTCGCTTGGGGGACAGTAGGCTCGTGCCCAGACTTCGCTTTCGCTGACCCAGGAAGCGTGCAGCAATTCACCTATGCATCAACACCATCAGGAATTACAACAAACTGCCAATTCACAGTCTCATTTATAGACACAGCAGGTGACACAGGAGCCGGCACATCCGCAACTGTGACAATAAACCCATCAGCATCAACACCATTGGGCATATCGGCATTGACACCATCAGAGATCAGCGGCAATGTCGGCGACATTGTAACATTAACCGGAACCATAACCGGGGGCACATCTCCGTATACTGCAACTGTACTTTCGGGCAGCATAGAGGGATCTCTAGATCCAAGCGCATGCGGTGTATCATCGTCTACAGTAACATGCACGGTAACATTACCTACAGTCATAACCTCTACTGATGACACATATTCAGTCACAGTACAGGATGCAACCTCGACCACAACCTCGGGCACAGGCACGGTCAATGTCAATCCGTCCACAACCACATCTACAACCACGAGCTCCACCACAACAGTAGGAGGCGGGGGCAGCGGCGGAACTGGCGGCGGAGGTGGAGGAGGCGGTGGTGGTGGCTCATCCGTCCCATTGGTAACATATGCAAACAGTTGCGCAATCATAACTAATGTCACAGTTCCGAACAGCTTCAGCTTCCATGCTGGCGGCCAGTCGTTCACAAACGCTGTCGACAACTTCATAGCCAGCAACTTCACGAGCGTAATAGTCAACGGGACAACATACATCATAACGCTCAACGGCAGCGCACCTATAGGTCCTGGAGTGAGCATGAGGCTCACCAATGTCTCATACGCGCCTATAGAGCACACCGTAAGCTTCTCAGTATGCGGGTCAGCATCAAACAGCACAATCAGCAACAGCACAACATTAATCAACAACGTGACAGTGGACGCCACTTTCAACGGAACAATACTTACAATAACTAATGTAACCCCTGCAAACCTGACTGGCAGGGTGACACTCTCCAACGTGACGGACGTGCCAACGCTGCCTCCAGGATTCGTGGGAATATTCGTCTCCAACCTCAGCATCAACTCTGCGAATGTCAGCAGCGTAAGCTTCAAGGTCAACTACAACTGCAGCATAAACGCTACGACACTGCAGCCATACATGTACAAGAACGGAACATGGAGGCCGATCAACCCATTCTCCGTCAATTCCGGAACATGCACAGTGACATTCAACGTGCCAAAGGACCCGATAATAGCGCTGCTGGTGCATTCTGTCACGCCTCCGACGCAAATAAGGCCAAACAACAGCACAACCACTAGCGCGATAGTGCAGAACACAACGACAGTGGCGCAGCCGACAACCACAAAGGCCAGCAACACAAACCTGTGGAAGGACCTGGCAGCTGTGATAATAGTGCTGGTGATAGTGATCGTTGCTGCTACGGCAATGACAATGCGCGGCAGCAGGAAGAAGGGCAAGAGGGGCAGCGTCAGCAGCCTCTGGTCAAGGCGCGGAAAGGCAAGCAAGCCAGGAAAGTTCGGTTAAATAAATAACAGCTTTTTCCCCTATTTTTTATTTTTCAGCCACAAGCCCGGCATTTGCGCTGGAAGCATGGCTCCCTTCCGCAAAACCTCACTAATCCATAACCTATTAAAAACAGCCCTCCCGCAATTAGTATGATCTTAATGGAGAACCCGACTGACAATAAGAGGAGGACGACCAGGTCAACGCCTATGCTTATAGTGCTTGTCCTGGCAAGCCTTTTTCGTTGCAACGCAATTTGCTAGTGTAGCGGATGCCCACGCGCTTGGCTTTTCGGTATACACGCTGAACAGCACGCTGCTGCCGCAGTTCAAGACCTACTATGCCAACGCTACTGGAATCTCTGTGCTTGTGGATGATGCCTACTCACCGGTAGCCAGGGCATACCTTGCCAACTGGAACCAGCCGCAGGTGTTCAGCAGGCTGATACTGGCGAACAACTACTCCGAATTGACATCCGCCACTGTTAGCCCATACATGAACAACGTAGCCCTGGCAAAGGCATATAACTTCAGTGGGAAGGACTACATGGGCTACGACCTGGAGGATTGGGCCCTCTCGTCGCAGACGGAGCAGGCAAACTACGCCCAGTACGCCCAGATGGCATGCAATTACGTGCATGCGGCCGGGTACAAGTTCGCATTCACACCAGAGGTGGACGTTCCCGGATGGGGCCAGTTCGCCCAGACGAACTGGACATGCGTGGACTTCCTTGACCTTCAGGAGCAGTTCATGACAGGCAGCACATCCGGGCTAGTCCAAAATGTAACCCAGCTCCTTGCGGCCTCAAAGGTGCAGAACCCAAACATGGTGGTATTCGTGCAGCTTGACATGCAGGCGACGAGCCAATCCACAATGGAAAGCGACATACTTGCTATGTCTCAGATGTCTGGAGTAAATGGCGTCATGATTCAGGACATATGCAATTCAACAAGCTGCTCCAACGAACTCACAACACTGATAAACTACATAAACTCACTCTCAGGTGCATCAACCACAACAACTACATCTACTACAATATCGACGACATCCACGAGCACCTCAAAACCAACCACAACAAAATCAACAACCACCCAACCAACAACATCAACGACAACTCCCACAACATCAACATCAGGGACAACTGCTCCGACAACCTCTACCACATCTACAACGACGCCATCGACATCCACATCAAAAACTACAGCGGCATCAACCACATCTGTTATTTCGACCACAGCACCGACAACTACAACAATCAAAAGCGGAAAGACAACAAGCACCACAATATCAACTACTACTGTGCCGACTACAACCATACCGCATAACTCCACATCAAATCTAACTACGACAAGCACAACAACAGCCCCAACAACCACAATCAGCAACGGCGGAGGGGGAGGCGGCTTTGCAGCGACAGGCGGCGGAGTGGGCGGCGGGGGAGTTGGTGGCGGGGGATTCGGTTCAAGCAAGCCAGTTCTTACACCAGAAGGTAGCTGCATAACAGTCAGCAACGTGACCGTGCCTAACAGCTTCAACTTCACAATCGATGGCCAGAGCTTCGTAGCTACCGACAATTTCATAGGCTCGAACTTCACAGGCGTGATAGTGAACGGCGTGACATACCTGATAACCCTGAACAGCGCAATCCCCATAAGCCAGCTTGTCAACATGGAGCTTACAGAAGTTTCCTACCTGCCTATACTGCATACGGTCAACTTCTCAATATGCCCGTCAACAATAATTAGCAACACCACAACAACAGCAAGCAATATAGACCTTTCAGCCGACCTTGTGGGGAGCGGATTGACAATAGCGAATGTAAGCCAGCCCAGTCTAATAAATAAGATCACAATAACAAACGCAACAAACACACCTGCGCTTCCAGACGGCTACACCGGAATATTCATAGCAAACATAACGGTGAATTCAAGCGCGGTAAAAAACGTGAACATGTCAGTTAGCTTCTCGTGCTCTGCAGTGGGCAGCGATTCCATACAGCCATACATACTCCAGAACCAGACATGGGCGCCCGTGAACCCATTCACAGTTGATACAAGCACATGCACTGTGAGCTTCACAATCCCCGCAGATCCAATAATAGCGCTCGCAATCCCGGGAACAAGACAGGCCAAGCCGCTTGCGCCAACCGCGACAGCAGGCACAGCGCAGGCAAATGTCGGATCGAGCACCACAACGATGCCACAGGTAAGCGTCGCAGTGTCCCAAAAAGCACCCAACGCCGACTACACATGGTTCGCCATGGCGGGATTATTCGGAATGATAGTGATTGCAGGATTCGCAGTGACAAGGTCTAGGATAATGTACGCGCCAAATATCGGCTTCCCGCAAAAGTATTCATTTGGTTAGACGAGCGAGATATGATTCCCCTATTCGTATAACTTTTTATATTGATACATGTATAAGTAAATCGTGATTGTATGGCTGAAAGAACCCGAAAGAATGATGCCGAACAGGCACGCAATCATGCAGTGGATATCAGGAGAGAGAGACGGAATTTACGTCGACAAAGCACCGAACTGACAAGCCCCAAAACTAATTCTGCAACAAAAGCGAAAGAGCTTACGCGATTCAAAAGATACGCATTGCGCCACAGGCCAGGGGAAGAGATCACAAAAGAGCACGCGCTGCAAATTAAGAAAATTGTCGATCACGCAGATTACTCAAGCACCAACCAACACCTCCCGCGAAACCGGGAAACGCTTACAAGATTCATTTTTGAAAGCCCAGCAGAGAGGGAATATACAAGGGCCTACACTTTTGCAACCAAGCACGGCTACAAAAGGAAGGCGATGAACATAGGCCTTGAGGTTGTAAGGAGATTCGAGCCCATAGACAAATTTGTTGCTTATGAATGGTCAAAGGTAGCAGGCGATCCGCTAGTTCTGCACCGATTGGGCACGGAAATCGCAAGAGAGGAGGAGAGGATGGCCGATTCCTACAGGATCAACCTCATCTCGATTCAAAGCGGCCTGACAAAAACGGGCAGAGCAGCTGAGATTGCGGCAGAATGCGGAAATGAGAAGCTGGCAGTTGACATAGTGACAAGGGCGGCAAGGAGATACGACGCATACGGGGATTTCCATTTGGACCACCCGGTTTTAAGCGTAGTGGGATGGCATGTTGGCCATATTCCAGCTATAAGATGGGCGGCAGCGGCAGGCGATAAGGAGCTTGCAACAAAGATATACGATAAGGTCCTGGTGGCTTACCACGACAACGCCCTTGTAGTGAACCCTATCAGTTTTGCGGTAGCGCACGCCTTCCGCGACACTCTGCAAAAGCAGATAATGGGCAAAATATTGGAAAACAGGAGGGCGGGAGCGCGCAGGAGGCCTTCCAGAGCCAGATAACTACTTTTGCCATGTTCCCAAAAACCAAATATTTTGGCTCGTTTTTAAGGGCATAAATACCCCGTATAATAACCTATATATATTACCAGAGCTAAACTATAGATATAAGTACTTTACAGACGTGAAAACGGCTCGTCCAGCACATTAAAAAGACAGTTTTTAGAGCGATACTGTGGCTGATGCGGTTCCAATGGAAAACGACATTAGCAATAGGTGGTTTTACTACACGATTGCCGTGCTGATAATCGCGGCGGTAGTGGTGACTTTCCTCTATCTCTACACTAGCAAACCACAAAAGCCAACCCCACTAGTGCCTCCGCCGTCGCATGCGCTCGGCTTCTCAATATACACAAACCAGACATCATTATTGACGCTATTCAAGAGCTACTACTCCAACAGCAGCACTAACAGCCTGCTCATCGATGACGTATATGGCAGCCCCCCAGAACGTTCCTGAACTACTACAACAAGCCACAGGTATTCGCAAGGCTGGTACTGGCGAACAACTACTCATCCCTTACATCAACCACATCCAGCCCCTACATAAACGACGTGAAGCTTGCACAGGCGTACAACTTCACGAGCAACGATTATATGGCATATGACGCAGAGGACTGGGCGCTTACGCCCAAGACAGAGCAGAACGCGCAGGCGCAATACACCCAGATGAGCTGCGCATATGTGCACTCGCACGGCTACAAGTTCGGATATACACCAGAGGTGGACGTTCCCGGATGGGGACAGTTCGCGCAGGTGAACTGGACATGTGTAGATTTCCTTGACCTTCAGGAGCAGTTCATGACCAGCAGTACATCGGGCCTGACGCAGAATGTCACGCAACTGCTCGCAGCATCGAAGGGAAAGAACTCCAAGTTAGTGGTATTCGTGCAGCTTGACATGCAGGCGACGAGCCAATCCACAATGGAAGGCGACATACTTGCTATGTCTCAGATGTCAGGAATCAATGGCATCATAATCCAGGACAACTGCGGCACAGGCAGCTGCAACACAGAATTGACAACACTCATCAACTACATTAAGTCGCTCCAGAACAACGGCACCACAACAAGCACAACATCCCTATCAACTACGACATCAAGCACCTCTGTAGCTACAACAACATCAAAGACCACCACTTCGACCTCAACAATACCGGCGACATCCACGAGCACCTCAACCTCGACATCGCTGACAACAACATCAACAATACCATCCACATCTACAAGCACATCAACTTCCACCTCAACTTCTGTAACAACAATCCCGACAACCTCGACCAGCACCTCGACCAGCACATCGTCTACAAGCACCTCCACGAGCACGTCTAAGACAACAACATCCACATCAACAACATCGACAAGCACAAGCCTGTCAACGACATCATCCCTCACTACGACATCAAGCACCTCCACCTCAATTTCGACAACATCTCCAACTACGGTTCCTACTACATCCACAAGCACGTCGACCTCCAGCACATCGACCAGCGTTCCTACAACCACATCAAAGACCACAACCTCGACAACCACGAGCTTACCGACAACTACGGTTCCTACAACCACCTCCTCATCCACATCAACCTCAACCACGTCGACAAGCATAGCAACCACAACCTCAAAGACAACCACAACAATACCTACTACATCCACATCAACCTCAACATCAACAACAACGCCTAGCACATCCACATCCACAAGCACATCGACCTCACTCTCAACATCATCGACCAGCACATCTGTCACAACGACAATCAATCCCGTAGCAACATTTAATTCTACGGTCTCGGTGAACGGGACGATATCAAGCAATTCACCGATAAACGTGAACCTTGAATCTGCGGACACAACGATTAACCTGCAGTCAAATTCACCAACCCCTGCCGCTCTAAAAGTAGCCAACGTGACCGGAAATGCCGTAATAAACAGCGTTTTGCAGCTGCCGAACAACAACATACTGTTGGCCATCAACCTGAACCTTACGACCCCTGGCAATGCTCCTGCGACCGCGAACCTTATAACAAACTATCCGTGCAGCATACCATCAAATGCCATAGGGGCATTCGTGTTCAATAGCGCCTGGATTCCGCTGAAGTATAAAACAAACTCTGCGGCATGCCAAATAAGCTACAACGTCACGCTCGATCCGATACTCGGAATATTTGTGCATTCGCAGTACGTTCCCATAACTACTACAACGACCTCTGCCACAACCACAATAGTATCTAGCAGCTTTGGCGGCTCCGGCGGCGGAGGGGGAGGTGGAGGAGGCGGTGGCGGTTCAGGCGGTGGCGGTGGATCATCAAAGCCGGTTGTAACAAATGTAACGAATGGCTATGTAATATCAAACATAGCACAATTGAACTCCTTCAATGTGACACTAAGCAATGTTCTGCTGAAATTCGTAGAGAATTATATCACTCCGACATCTGCGGGCGTCACGATAAACGGGAATTCATCGTATGTGCTTGGCTCGTCCAACAAATACCTTGTGACATCAGGATCAAACTACAGCATATACGTAAAACTTATCAACGTATCATATCTGCCGATAGAACAGACGATAGCGATAGAAGTATACTCGAATTCAACAGGCCCATCAAGCGGCAATGCGCATCTATTAAACGTCAGCCTGTCCGGATCCAGCATTACATCCGTAAAGCCGGAATCCTTTGCAAGTGCAATAACGGTGTCTAATGAATTCTCAAAGACGCCTACAGCGCCGCAGAATTACGTAAAGATAGCCGCATTTGAGCTTGGTGTGAACTCGACAGAGATTGATTCTCTAAACGTCTCTATAGGCTACCCATGCGGCATACCGTCAAATGTGCTGACTCCATTCGAGCTCGGGAATTCTACGTGGTCCCCAATAAGCCCGTTCACTGTCAACTCAATCTCCTGCAGCATATCATTCATGGCGCAAAAGAACACAACGCTTGCGATAATGCAGTTCGTTAAACCGGCAGTCACCTCATCAGTTCCGACTACAACAATAGCAGTTGCTCCGGTAGTGTCAGGGCTAACCGCCCCACCACCGGGCAGCTCGCCGCTTCTGTTATATGTTTATGCGATAATCGGATTGACGTTGATGGCGGTTCTCACGGTATCCTTCTACCTCTATGAAAGGCGAATCAGAAAACTTGGAAGGCATCTAATAATCAACGGCCGCCAGATATTCATCATATACCTGTTGGCGATCGGCGCACTAGGGGGCATTTACTCGTATACCGCAATATCAAACCAAAGCCGAATAAAGCTGCCGCTCTTCAATCAGACATCGAACACGACAACAACCATAGCGCCCAGAACAGGAATTGGCAACCAAACGGTGCAGTTCAAGGAGTATAACCTGCCGATAGGCACATCATGGTATGTCCAGCTCGGCACAAATGTCACGAACGGCACAGCAAAGAGCGGAATTGTGAACCAGTCATCCGGCTATTTAAGCCCGACAGGCAGCATAAACTTCACAGTGCCTACCGGAATGTACTACTACACAGTAAAGCAGGTGCCCGGATATAATCTAATCGGCTTCACGCTCAGGAACCAGGGATACATCAACATATCAGCACCGGGAGGTTACAGCGAGATTCAGGGAGCGTTCGTCAAATGCGCATCCAATTGCAATTCAAGCAATCAGGTCCTCTCATTCATCGCGACGGGTCTTCCAGCAGGCACGAACTGGTCGGTTATTGTCGACGGAACCTCGCGCTATTCCAACTCCCAGTACATAAACCTCACCGAATCCCTGGGCGCACACAACTACACAGTAAACTACAATGGCGATTACAAGACATATCCAAACAACGGCACTGTCAACCTGACTGGGGGCAGCAGCCTTTATGGCGTGTCAGTAACTTTCGTGAAATAGGCGGTACTATGGATACATCCGCCTGTTTTTTTTCCTGTTCAACTTATTGTTGAGGCTCAGTATCACTACCAAAAGCAGCGCTATAACCGCGATGAACCCGCCTATTATGATCTCGTCTGTCGTCGAGAACATCTGGTTTTGTGGTCCGGTCCTGCTAACAGGCGATCCAACTACTGCTATCTGGCTTTCCGTAGAGGCGATCGTGAAAGGGAGGCTTGCGCCAGTATCTGTCGCTGACGCCATGAATGAATACGTGCCTGCCGCCCCTGGCATATTGAATCTGAAGGTTGCGGCCTGCCCGGATGAGTTAATTGTTATTACTCCCCCAAGCGGAACCGAGCCTGTTGTTACATTATAAATTTGCACGCCGAACGGACCATACCCTCCATCGACCTTGACAGTGAATGTTTCCTGTCCTCCTGGAGCTAGCGTTGTGTTGCTGGACTTTATGGTTACTGTTGGAACGTTTCCGTTCGTATTGTTGATGTCGCCGTAGAATGACAGGTTAAGTATGCCGGAGTTTGCAGTCTGTGCGCCACTTGTCACACCAACGCCATAAGAATAATATCCGAACGGCTCCTTAAACGTGCACGTTGCAGTAGCAGTGCCTGTGATACCTCCGCACGATCCTTTGCTTCCATATATTGTTGCCACAGGCTCGCCAGTTGCGCCACTTACAAAATAGAATGTGTAAACCCCGGATGTATTGATATTTGTACCCGTAGCTGTCAATGTCTCTACCTGGCCGGCATCTGGCATTGTGTTGCTAGCGACAACGGATACCGCTAATCCTCTGCCGTTTGCTGGTATTGTAGTCGTTGGTGGCGCACCTGTTGGAAGGGAGAAGGCAACGACGCCCTGTGGAACGCCAAGCCCTACTCCTGCCAAAGGCACAAGAATGTAACCCTCTGCGGGTGTTATGCCTGCCAGAATGGAGCTGCTGAAATTCTTATAAAAAAGCACCTTTCCGTTTGATATATTTAGCGCATATAAATTGCTCTCGTTATCCCCAAAAAGCACCGCCCCGGGAATTATTGAAACAGATCCTGTCAGCTCGCCGGGCGTATAGAACTTCCATGCTATAGCCCCATTGGACGGGTAGAAGGCCTCTGCTATTCCCTGCGCATTCGGTTCTGAGACGTTTCCGAAGGACGATGCGATGAACACTTCAGGGTTGACAGGACTTCCAGAAGGATAAACAAACCCTCCGACTCCGCGGATTCCATCCGGAGGCAGCGGGTAGGCTACTGATATATTCTCGAGCATCTGGCCGTTGACTCTGTTGAGCACATAATACAACCCGTTTTTATTCCCGATGCCCACTGCATTGTACGTAATCCCATTTATCACTACAGAAAACAGGTTTGCCGAGGACCCGAAATCGAAGTCTCCAGATATCCTGTTCTCGTTCGGGTTCTTGTAAATCTGGTTGTACCAGTTTATCTTTCCGTTTGTCGCGTTAAGCGACATTATGGAATAACCATAAAGCGAGTTGGTTCCCGGAACATAGGGATTTGAGGTCCCGAAGTAAATGGAGTCAAGATTAGGGTCAACCGCAACTGATCCCCATACCCCAGCGCCGCCCTCGTTCCCTATCATTGTATTGACAGACCAGACTAAATTTCCGTTCGCCGAGTTGAGCGCAAATATTGCCCCGATAGAATTTCCATTTACCTCCTCGTCATGGAGGTCTCCAGCAACCCCTACGTATAAAACCCCGTTGAAGATTATCGGTGATGCATACAGTTCATTGGTGCTTGTCGGAAGCATCGTCTCCCAGACCACATGTCCGTCTTTCTGCGACAACGCATAGACCGTTGGCTGCTGCGGGTCGTCGGGGCCGAGAGTCACATATACCATTCCGTTGTAAACCTCCGGTGTCGATGATATCGAGTTTCCGCCCAGGTTCACCTGCCAATTGGGGTATTTCGTTGAGCCGGTTATGATGTTCGCATCATATACTCCTCCGTTCCAATCGTCAAAATATACGTTTCCTTCTACTACAATGGGCGTGGAGGTAACCGTTCCGGTATTGATTTTCCAGTCCTGGACTATGCTGCCTATATTGGAGGCATTTATGGTTGAATTCGGCTGGTATCTTGTGCCGTTGTTATTGAGCATGAAGGTGCTCCAGTCGCCGCCCGTGACTCCCTGCGCGTGCACTAATGCCGACATCGAGACCAAAACCAGAGCGACCAGCGCAAACCTTGTCAATGTACTCAATTGATTCACCCACACCTTTGATAATCTAATAATCTACCACTGCAAAGAATATAAATTTAGGCTTTGTAGTTTAACTCCGAGTTCAGCTACAACTTGCAGAGTTTAACTACAAAATAATAGGGCGTGTAGGTTTTTAACTCTTATCGGTTAATAAATAAATATGACATTAGCTAAAGCGTCTTGGTATGTAGGATGTTCTCCAAGAGACCCGAGAAAATTACTTCCTGAGCTTAAATTATTGCTCGCTTATGATGGCGTGGAATGGACAAGAGAACAGCAAGACAAGTTTTATAAAGAACTTACATCATCAGGTAGTTTTGAGGGTGAAGGTTACAAAAAGGAACCTTCTTTTTCTGTTCGTGATAGAGTAGCCAAAATGAAAACCTATGGCTTGGTATACGTTGATGAAAGCAATATCTTAAGAATAACAACCGCTGGCAAGATGATAGTTAATTCAAAAATTCCAGATGAAATATTCTTGAAACAAATGCTAAAGTGGCAATACCCTTCATATCAACATAAGGGAGATTCTTATCCAGAATCCAAATTTTTGATAAGACCATTTATCTTTGTAACAAAACTAATTGAAAAATTAGAAGGAATGTCAAAAACAGAGCTGGCAATTTTTGCTTTTACCGAAACTGATGAAGGCAATGTTGATTCTGTAGTAGAAGAAATTAAGCAATTCAGAGCAAAACGTAATGGAATAACTGGGAAAGTCCCAAAAGAAACAATTCGACTTCAATGTATGGTCTAAGCGTTTTAATGAAGCCTACTCTGATTTTGTAGCAGAAAATAAGACTCATATAAGAGAATCGAAGAAAAATTCTGGCGTAGAAGCATTTATCGAAACAAAGATGAGGAATTCGGGAAGATATGGCAGATGCTCTATTTAGGCATCTTAGATTTACCCCATTATTTACAATTAGAGGAAATAGGATAATTATTTCTGAGAGCATGAAGGATATTGTAACGACTATAACTACAGCACCTATAGAAATAAACAAAGACTACAATTCTGTAGAAACGTTTTATGCGTATATGGGGAATCCTGAGTTACCTAAAACAGTATTGGATGAAAAGGTATCACTTGTTGAGAATATCAAAAGATTCTCCGATATTGTTGAACGCCTATACAAAAATGCCATAAGGCTGGATAGCAAACTTGGTATGATAAAATTGCCTGATTTGGAAGGAAAAACTACATTGGAATTGAAAGAGTTATTTTTTGACCTTATAAGTTCAAAAAAGAAATATGAATTGATATTGCTTGAAAAGTCATTGCAAACTAAGGATAAGGGCAAAGAAATAAAGCAAATGTTTGAAAAGATAGTAGACAGGGATGTTATAGATGCTCCAACTTACTTTGAATGGAATACATGGAGAGCTTTTCTTTATCTTGATGATGAAATAGAAATAAAGCCTAACTTTACACTCGATTCTGACCTTCAACCACTTAGCACAGCAGGAGGAAAGAAAGGAGATATTGAAGCTTATTATTCTGAATTTAACATCGTGATAGAGGTTACTCTAACTTCAGGTGAACGGCAATCTAATACTGAGATAGAACCTGTCTGGCGTCATGTAGGGAATTTTCAAAAAGAACACCCCGAAAAAGAAAACGTTTGGTTTATTTATAGCTCCAAAAATAAATGATGCAACTCCAAGACATTTCTTTATCTATACAACACAACCCGTATTTGATGATGGAGCAAAGGTAACAATCATTCCCCTATCGTTAGGGCAATTACTTGAAATTATGAATTTCTCGTTCTCCATCCCAAAAATGAAGGCAAGTTATATCAGAAAATTGTTTGAAGCAATAGAATCAGATGCAAGTAAATATACTGATGGTGTTTCTTGGTATAAGACCTTCCCTGAAATAATATCTAAATGGAAATCTGGGATAAAATAGGATATTTGCGTGAGGATAGCTTCTTTTGTGTATTGATATTGATATTTGGTTGATGTGGGTCTATACCAGTTTCTGAAAAGGTTTCTATTCTATTCCTACTAATTTTACAAGCGTCGGGGGAAACATCAGCACCAATAAAGAAACATTTAGTCCTCAAGGAAGCGATAGCAGAACTGCCACTTCCAATGAATGGGTCGCATACTAAATCCCCTCCTTTTGCACTTGCTTTAAGCATTTTTTCAAAAACATCTACAGGTTTTTGAGTAGGATATTTGGCATTTGTTATTCTTTTTACTTGCCAGACATCGGGAATCGCCTTTGAATTTAATTTGCTTTTGCCTTTAGTGGCATAAAGTATGAATTCATGCCTTCTTCTAAAATTATGTCCTAATCCCATATTTACTTTGTCCCAAACGATAATATTCTTAACATCAAAATATTTTCTCGACGATTCCACCAAGTGATAGAAGTGAGTATGAATCAAACATTATGTATATTGCAGTATTGTCTTTCAGAACTCTTTTACATTCACTCAAGAAAACAGAATAGTTTTCTTCTGTATCATGGAATTCCTTAAACCATTTACCATTGCCTTCCTTTTTGTATTCCCCAACGATTCTGCCATTTCCGAATTGCATCTTCTGATTCATGCCTGAATACGCAGGGTCGGTTATAATCAAATCAACGGATTTATCAGGAAGTCTCTGGAGAAATTTTATGCAATCTTCTTGGACAACAACGGCATTATAAGGTTGTTTAAATGATGAATAGTTCTCTAATTCTCTAAGTAAAATATTTTTATTTTCCATAATAAACACCACAAATGCGTTGATTGCTTACGCTGTAAAAATTTGCTAAACTTACTCTAACCCCCTCAGAGAAAACGCACTTACTTTCTGTATAAGCTATTTTTACAGCGTCGCTAATACGCATTTTTGTAAGCATATTTACGCAGTCAAATAATAAATAGCTTCTCATTTTTTCACTCTTGAACCTTTTACTGTGATTGCTTTAGCTACTGCTCTTACTCTTTTCTTATTCCAATAAGGAGACTTACAAGAGGGACATACTTTGGGTTCTCCATTTTCTCTCGGAACCCATTTATGACCGCACCTATTACACTCGTATCCAATATCAAAAACGTGCCCACAATTAGGACATTTAACCATACTTGACATTTCACACCATCTCTTTTTATGTATATCCTACGATATATACTTGCCGTATATGACTATAATATGATACATAAAGTATATATACCTATCCTGTTGTTCTCATTAAATCCCTTACTAAACCCATAGGTATATATACCTTAAGGTGTATAATACTATACAGAGAGAAAGTGATTGTATGCAGATACAAGAATTACAAAAACAAAGAAAACAGAGGGGCTATGAGATAGCCCAGAAACAGAAAGATAAAGACAGAAAAACGGCGTATGGATTGTGCCTTCACAGAACAACCCAAGACAGAGTTATGAGGTAATTTTAACGCTTTCTGGTGGCAACTTGCACTTGCGAGGACTATCAGAAAGAGGGCTTATTGTGTAAGCACTATTGGTCGGTGCAATATATATCTCAAGAAAGAGCATTAACAAAGACGGCACTATTACAGAGACAAGGACAGTAAGAAAAACATACCCTCAAGACTGGAAAACTTACGACCTTGCTAATACACAGCAAAAGGACTTATTCCAAAAGCTACTACACGACCTCTGCAATACAATCACAGAGCCTATGGCTAAAGCGACAGGCAGACCTTCTCTGCCTATGTCGATATGGTCTTTACTTCTGCACTAAAGGTCTATACAACTTTCAGTTTGAGAAGGTTTATGTGCGATGTAAAGGAAGCACAGAAAAGAGGATACATAGAAGCGATACCGCATTTCACTATGCCGTCAAAGTATATGAGGAAAGAGGAATTAACCCCTATACTACATCAGCTAATAACCGCATCGGCATTACCGCTAAAGGCAGTAGAGAGTTCTTTCTGCAATAGACAGTTCTGGGTTTTACCCCTCAAAGTTCTCTCGTTGGTTTGATAAGAAGTATGGAATGACAAGGGATAGAAAGATATGGTATAAACTGCACTTGGTAAATGGAAACGCTACTCACATAATAGCGTCTTGCGAAGTCTCCTCACAGCACTTACACGATAGCCTTATGTTAGAAGAGCTATGACAACAGAGACGCATCAGAATTTCAATATGCAAGAGCTATGCAGCGGATAAGGGATACCTCTCTGATACCAACTTACAGCACTTAAACGGACTGGGTATAACAGTCATATATCCCTTTCAAAAGCAATTCAGTAGCTAACAACGAAAAGAAATCGCAGATATGGAGAAATGCCTATAACTATTTCGTCTTTAACCAAGCATCAGTTTTTGGAGCATTATCATCAGAGAAGTCTAACAGCGAGACAGTATTCTATATGGTAAAGATCAAAGTTCGGAGACTACACAAAGATCAAAGATAGATACGGCTTGCATAAACGAAATTCTGTTAAAGGTGCTATGCCATAATATCTGTGTATTGATTTCCGAGATGTTTGAATTAGGAATTAAACCAGAGTTCTTAGGTGCATAGAATGGATAAGATAACCGATGAGATATTTACAAGTGGCAAAACTTCAGAGTTAAAGGTAAATCTCAAGGAAATAAAATATGTTATCTATCTCTCTAACTCGCCTTTAGAGTTCAAAACCGATGAATCTTACCAAATAATAGATGGGTGGGGTGAGAACAAGCCAAAGCAGTTTATCAAAATACTCGAAAGTATAGACAAGCAAATCAAAGCAAAGAACACACCTATCTTAGTAATGTGTAGAGGAGGCATAAGTAGAAGTCCAACAATAGTGGCACTTTATCTGTTTTATATTCATAAATTCAAGAGTTTTGATGAAGCTCTGGAGTATGTAGGTAAAAAGAGCAGTCTAATTCAATTTAATTATGACTTAATAGATTTCATCAAAAAAGAAGTTATACCTCTATTCCGCTAATGAATAACCTATTTATAATTCGGCTTTGATTTCTGATTGGCGATTGGGATGACAAAGAGACCTATATTAGAGAAGAAGCTACTGATTGATGAGATGGCTATTTCATCACTAAAGACTCTTGAGAAATGTGGATATAAGACTAATGACTTGATAAGCAAAATGATTATAGAAGCTACTCCGTTCTTAATTCAAAGAAAGAATGACAGAAGCCAGAAAGGATTAATCCAGTATATTTATGAGTTTAATCGGTGATTTTATGGTAGAGACACCAACAATAGACAAATATGTAGGGCTAAAGTTAAAGAAAGTGCAAAGAGCAAGAACCCCAAAAGGCAGAGTAAAGGCAGTAATAGAATATAATCAGTTCATTAGAGATATGAATGGTTTATGGAGTTTATCTACAAAATGAAAAGTTAAACTACAAAAATGAAGTTAAACTACAAAGCCATAAATTTATAAATTTATCTTATATTTCTGCATTCCACACTATTGTCTTGTAGTCCTTTTTGGTATCCATGCTCCTTATCGGCAGCTTCCCCATCAATACATCCTTCACGCTTCCGTAGAATATCTTTATGTTGTATTTCTTGAATAGGTTCTTGTGGTAGAGGACATCGTTCTTGTACCCTACCTCCGGGCTGTCAAATGCGCCCAGCGTAAAGAAGTCATAGCTACCTATCAATGGAGCGGTAAGCAGGTACCTGTTTATCAATGGATTCGGGTCATCCTCTGTGAATGCACCTCTTGCTGTCGCGGATGCGCTCTCATAACCTTCAGACGGCGTATACTTCGCGAAGAATGTCATGAGCGACACCTCCTTCGGCGCATCCACTGTTGCTGTGAATGATCTTATGTAGCCGAGCTTTATCAGCTTGTTGAAATTGTACACTGCAGTGTTCACGTTCATGCCCAGCGCCTTCGCAAGCTCCTGGAAGCTTATCCTGGAGTTGTTGTTCAGTATGTAGAGCATCTTCTTGTACTTCTCCTTTATCTTGGTGTTTTCGATCAATTCGTTCCTAAGCGGGAAGAAGCCGAGCTGCCTGTGGGCCACCTCTGAGCTGTGCCATTCCCCGTTGTAAGCCGCCATGAGCTGCTGCATGCCCTTGTCCCACTTCACGTATTCTGTTCCTCCCATAGCGTTCGCGTATATGAACATGTCGTAGGTGCCGCTGACCACTACCGCGAGCTGCGGTATGTATGACCTGCTGAGCAGCTCCTTTATCCTCGCGAAGTCGGGCTTGGACCCGAACTTGACCATAATCAGGTGCGGCCTGTTGAGCCCGAGCCTCTCCTCGTCGAACTCGAGCGTGTAGCTGAGCCTGAGCTCCTTCTCCATGCTGGTCAGCTTCAATGCAGCGGTCCTCCTTGAGACATCCAGCACGTTGGCTATCTCTGTTATCTTTACCCTGGAATCGTTGGATATTATCCTGAGTACCTTCCTTGCGGTAATGCTGTACCTCTCGTTGAACTCGCTTTTGAGCTCCTCCTCATCCATGGTTATTACTCTCTAGGAAAATATAAAAATGTATCATAATGACAAACAAATGCTAATAATTTTTACATTAAGGTAATATATATAAGTTATCGAGAACAATCAGTAGTATACTACAACAGTGACCTCAATGAAGATCAAGAATCTTGCGAACATCTACCTCGTGCTGGCATTGCTACTTGGCGCGCTGGTGCCGGTAATGCTGAAGGTAGCCTCGCAGAACATAAACATATACGAATACCTTATGCTCACATTCATGATAGCCCTTCCGACATCATTCATATATCTGGTTGCTAGGAAGAAGACAGACAGACTTGTAGCAACCATGAGGAACTGGAAAGAATTCGGTTTCATAGCATTCCTAGGCCTTCTAAACTACGGGATGCTGGAATACGGGCTCACCTACGCGGAGAAATACGTCAGCGCATCCCTTGCGACTGTTATATTCAGGGCATCGCCCCTTTTCATGCTGATATTCCTACCTGTAATGCTGAGGGAGCGAATAAGCAAGCTGCAGGTTGCGGCGCTCATGCTCGGGTTTGCAGGCCTGTACATAGCGATAACCGCGGGCAGCCTAACGATATTCACGAACGCGAATCTCCCGATAATAGGGCTTGTGGTCGCGATAGCATTCACAACAGCGTACGTGACGGTTGCTGTCAAGAAATACTCGTTCGACATGGAGATAGCGATGTTCATATTCAGTCTTGCGACATTTGTGTTCTTCACGGCCCTGTTCTTCGCCGTCAAGGCGCCGGTCCAGCCGATAAATCTCAGCGCCCTGGCAGCGATACTTTATGTTGGGGTAGTCTACAACGTGTTCGTCGGGCTGATGTACTACGGCGCTCTCAGGATGAAAAAGACAACATTCGTTACAAACATATACTTCCTGTCGCCTTTCATAACATTTCTTTTCTCCTGGGCAATACTGGGCGAGAAAATATACCTTTACTACATAGCGATAGCGGTGCTCGTTTCAGCAGGAATCCTGATACAGAAGTTTGACACAAAAGGGGGTACATACTTGACCAAGCAGAAGAAAACGGAGAGCCACGTGTTCCATGACGTCACGAGCGCCTTCGTAAACACGGACGCTCCGCTGATATACAACGCCATAAAGTCAGGAGGAAGGGTCCTTGCAGTGAAAGTTGATAAGGAGGACTACGGCAGTATGGAATCCAAGGTCGGCAAGGGAGTTAATCTTGACGGGGCTCTGATATATACCGATTCAAACAAGAGATTCATCGACCAGGCGCAGAATGAATTCATAAGGGAGATAATGGGCTCCGATGAAAATGAGGTAATACTGATGGGCGTAGGCATGCCGGATACCTGCGAGAAGGCCCTATCTGATATAATTTCTACTTAATTCTTACTAGTTGGTTCCCAAACTGGTAAACTTACCTATCATAGTGCGCATACGCAACATATTTAAGGTTTATGAAGGATATATCTACAAGAAGAAGGTGTTCAAATGAGGATCAGTGAAATCTATAACATGGATATATACGGAGACAACGGCCAGTATCTCGGAGAGGTCCAAGATGCTATCGTAGACCTCGAGAGGGGAGAAGTAAGCAGGTTGCTTATGGAGGAGTGGAGAAACGCGGATAGGAGCGAGACAAAGCGCGTCCTGCAGAACAAGAGCGTGCTATTCAAGAACGTAAGGAACATAGGGGACGTAGTTCTAGTCGCGTCGACCGGCCCAGCACAGACTGGCGCGCAGGGAACCGACATGAGCAACAGCTCCGAAGTCTCGGATCTTTCAAGAAGGTAAACTAGCCATTGCTAGTTTCTCTTTCTTTTTTGGAGAGCAGAACATTTTATATATTATCTTATCACAATACTTAATCTTACAACTTAGGTGCCAGTATGGGAAAGTTTCCTATTGCAGATGCTGAGATATCCAAGATATGGATATGCAAGAGCTGCAAGGCTAGGAACCATGCTGGATCGAAGATGTGCAGGAAATGCGGATGCAAGCACCTCAGGCCGAAGAGAAAGACCATAAAGGTCAAGAAGGCCGCAGGTGCATAATGTTTAACGTGATTCAATGGCAGATGATCTTACACCAATAGAACAGGCAATAGTTACTGCAATGCAGGAGCTGGGTGCCACGAAGGATACAGTGATAAAGACCGCAGACGACATAATGAGGAAATCAAACAGGCCGAAAGGTCTTGTCACCAATGCGCTTGTCTCGCTCGTACAGAAAGGGATAATAAAAAGGGTAGCAAGGGAGAAGGCATCCGGATACTATATAATAAAGGTGTGATAGCTTGGATGAGCCTGAGGAGTACATAGACTTCATGGCAAAGTACGGCGCATGGATATCGATAAAGAGAATCGGAATACGCCCAGAAACAAAACCGGAAGAGGTAGTCCAGTATCTTGCGGGTGTCAGAACAACGATAGACGCAAAGAGCTATCCTATGCTCAAGATCAACACTACGATGCTCGACCAGCAGGCAGCAAAGATATGCGAGGGCTCAAAAAAGAATTATGCCTCTCTTGCAGCCGCAATATCCAAGATGGCAGATTCCGATACTAAAAAGGCAGTTGCGGATTCGTGCCCAAAGGAGCTCAGCCAGATGGCGGAGACTTATCTATTGAGCAAGGTAGTCACAATAATAGGATACGACACGAGCATAAACCAGGTGCAGATCACAAAGGCGTTCCCCGATCTCAAGCCGCCAAGGAAGCCGCTAGGCAGGACAAAGAAAACAGAAAAAATAGAGGAAATATAGCCGATATTTTTTGGCCCGATTCTTCAGGAGCATAAGGGCAATCTCAAGACTTTCCTTTTTCGGTATTTATAAGATATGCCAATGCAATGAATATCAGGCTCAGGATTAACTGAAATAGAATCAGGTCTAATAGTATTGTAGATTGCCCTCCTTTTAAATAGGCTACGCCGCTTGTCAACAAGGGACTATCAATCCAACCCCGACTCCGCGGATATACGCGCCTCTTTTATCCATGCCACCATCATTCATACTGGCACAGCAAAATTAAATTATTATCGAATGGAGTTTTGTCTTGCATGCTGCTTATGAGCTGACGGCAACGTTCCATGCCGTTATGTCCCTCTTTGCACCGATCCCGTATGTCTTTGCCTTTTCGATGTCCACCCCGTTCTTTCTGGCGATGCGCTCGACCGCCTTGTACATAAGGTAGCCTCCTCCGGTTATCAGTCCCGCCGTACCCGCCTTGACGATAGGGTTGCCCACCGAGTCCCTCCATCCGTTGCGCATGGCTTCCTTCGCCAGGTGCCTATATGATGCGCAATATACGGCGAGCATGGACTGGCTGAGCCTTGCGTCTATGCTCTTTGATTTCATCTTGCCGAGAGGCACGTTGAGAAGCGGCGTGACAGTAAATTCGAAAGGCATGCGCCCGCAGAGTGAGTTGCTGAGCCTGTTTATCATCGCAACAGTGTCCCAGTTGTCCTCGTCCGTCTCGCCAGCCTGCCCCACCTGGACAGTGAAAGCCGGCCTCCAATAATATTTGTTCATGGCATTGACTCCGCGCCAGATTATCTCCTGGTAGCTTCCATCGCTGCCTATCTTCAATGGAAGGGTCTTCGCGGGCATGTGCTTAAGCGCGAGCTTGTCACTTCCCGTCTCCAGGCCCATCTGGACGCCTATGTAGTTCCTCGGTCCGGCCTTCATCACCTTCGATAGCTTTTCAATCAGTTCGGGGTACGCTGCTGGAATCGATATTCGGCCGTGGGTGGGCACGGTCTTCTTGACACCTTTTATCCCCATTATTGCAGTGAACAGTTCGACAAGTGCGTCCTCGTTAGGTACGTATCTTGGAAGGTGCCTGTATGCGAATATCTCATCAGAGTGCAGCCATGCAAGGCTTGCGTTTCCCTTCTCCACATTGACCTTTATCTCGTTGACTATTTTTTCTATCGGGTAATACCTCAATTCACGCAGCGTCACTTCGCAAAAATCACAACCTATCCCACAGCCCCTCATCGCCTCGGTGAGTCCCTTTGTCGTTGGGTTCACTATGTCTGGTATGCTGTCAAGGCTTGGAAATGTCTTCAAGCCCTTTCCTCTTGATAAGAATTTGTTGTCCTCCTTTACGGTCCTGTGGAAGCTCTCATCATAGGTTATGTAGCTGTGCGAGAACATGTTTGTGTCAATGCTGTTCTGCGATACCTGTTCGAACAGTTCGGGGACAATATCATCTGTCTCGCCTTGGAATAGGTAATCAACTCCGTGCCGTTCTATCTCCTCAGGCATGAGCATGTATTCCCATACTCCGGCCCCTCCTATCACAAGCTTCGCCTTCCTGCCCGCACGCAGACTGTTCACCCTGCTTATCAGATCCTCCCAGTCCTGCCTTACGAAGGCGTTGAGCTCGTGGCCCTGCCAGTTCGACTCGTATAAAGCGTAATAAGACATTGTAGTCGGACCAAGTCCAAAGGGGTCCATAGTGTTTATCCCTATTATTTCCGTATCATCCTTTATGAAATTGGCCATGTGGTCAGGATGCGCGACAACAACCTCGGAGGCGCTGTGTCTCTTAAGAAGAGCAGCCTCTAGCTTCCTGGTTCCGTACGGGGCATATTTCAGTCTGCCGCCGTCCACTGCCGGCGAGACTTTCCCTTTTAAGAATTTGTACACCCCTTTCGGCATCGAATAAGCCGGCGCGCAGGGGAGGAAGTCGAGCAGCGGGAAGTCCCTGAAATCGTAGATTAGGGTCTCATCCGACAGCAACACGTATTTGGCCATTCCCACCACAAATCAAATAAAACAGACAGCAGAGCGTGTCCATTGAATCGTTCTCATGATACTTATCAACGATATTATTTAAAAGTAGTGATGAACCATCCTATGCGGGGCTTTGCCGACCAAACCAATAAATATCTCTTTATTCATATAAAAATCAGGAAACACATACTCAGAGCGCATGCTATAAAATTCAGCCATGGCATGGTATGTGGATAAAAGCCAGAAAAGCGCAAGATTGGTCCATATGTTGAAGATCAAGACAAACCTGAATAACGGCCTCGAATTCAAGGAGGAAACCGTGAGCATAGCCGAAGGCAGGCTTGTTGTCTCGGACGGGAAGAATGAGACCACCGACATAAAGACGAAGGACATAGAGAAGGCATTCGTCGAGGAGGGCGTAGGCGTATGCAGGCTGGTGATAAAGACTAAGGATGGGAAGGAAAAGGAGGTAGCGTACTTCACCAAGAAAAAGGTGAAGGGCTTCAGGAAGTTCGCAGATGCGATAAACCAGTACTCCATAAAAAACAAGATCGTTAACACATCCTTCGATGAGAAACCAGCCAGGACCGGCAGCATAAGTACGATACTCTGGCTTTACGGCTATGCCTCCAAGCACAGGCGCATACTCCTTGTCGGAACATTCTTCTCGTTGGTAGCAGTAGCAATAAACCTGATACCTCCGTACCTGCTGAAGATATTGATAGACAACGTGATACTTGCCAAGACCCATTCGGAGCAGTTGTTCCTCAACCTGACAATAATACTTGTGGCATCATATGCGGCATCAACAATACTTTCGACCATGCAGCAGTATACACTCAATGTTGCTGGCAACAAGATAGTCACGGAACTGCGAAGCAGACTGTTCAAGCATGCGGTGAAGCTGTCAGCGACGGACATAGATGCGATATCCACAAGCAGGATACAGTCAAGGCTGATATCAGATGCGGGCAACACGCAGTGGCTGCTCACCTACGGACTCGGAACAATAATAACAAGCGCGCTTACGATAGTCGGAATAGGCGTGATACTCTTCCTTCTGTTTCCAAGGCTGGCGCTCTACGTGCTTCTGCCGATACCGATCATATTGCTGCTCATCATAAACTACAACAGGGATTCGGACAGGGCATACCACAGGGGATGGAGGAGAAGCTCCGATCTCATAACAAAGATAGACGACGCCATACCAAATTACACAATCGTGAAGAGCGCGACCAAGGAGGATTTCGAGTCGGGAGAATTTGACAAGGGACTTGGTAAGTTCTACGATACGCAGATCGACATATCGAAGATGGAGCTCAAGCACTGGCAGCCCGTCGGGTTCCTCATAGCGCTGTCAACAGTTGTAATATGGTGGGTGGGAGGAAACCTCGTCATACTGGGCAGCCTGCAATTGGGAGTAGTAACAGCCTTCCTTGCATATATGGGAATGTTCTACGGGCCCATACAGCAATTGAGCACGATAATGCCGTACATACAGCAGTCCATGACTTCAGGGGAAAGACTTAGGGAGGTATTCGATTCAAAGGAATCTCCCAAGGAGCCGCATGGCAACAAGAGGACCAACCTCGACAGGGACATAACGTTCAGGAAGCTCTGGTTTGGATACGACCCCCTCTTCCCTGTGGTAAAGGGAATGGACGCAAAGATAAGGAAGGGCAAGGTCACGTCCATAGTCGGGAAGAGCGGAGCTGGTAAGAGCACTATAGCCAAGCTACTGCTCGGCCTATACAAGATAGATGACGGTGACATCCGGTTCGGAGACACCAGCATAAACAAGATGGACATTAATTATTTGAGGGAACGGATATCGTACGTGCCGCAGGACTCCACGTTCTTCGACAACACCATAGCATACAACATCTCATATTTTGCAAGGGGCAGCATAATAACTTCCCTTGACATGATAGCGACCGCCAAGGCGGTAGAGATGCACGAGGAGATAATGAAGCTGCCTCTGTGCTATGACAACAGGATAAGGGGCAGGGGCATGAGCCTTTCTGGCGGGCAGCGCCAGAGGCTGGCTGTGGCAAGGGCAATACTGGGAAATCCGGACATCGTGGTGCTTGATGAGATAACCTCGAACCTAGATGCTATAAACGCGAGGAAGGTGAACCGGGCGGTATTGAAGCTGGAGAGCGAGAAGACGATGATAATCGTAACGCACGACTTCAACGAGATAATAAACTCTGACTTCGCTATGGTGCTGGAAGACGGAAAGGTTGTGGAATACGGAGTGCCTTCCAGCCTCTTGAGGAAGAAAGGCAAGCTGTACAAGATGTTCAAGTACAAGCTCACGGGAGGATTCAGGCCCAAGGCGAAGATAAAGAGGAACACCCTGCAGTCCTTCGTGAGGAATTTTGTGCTAGATGAAAAGAATATCGCAATCAGGGAGGGCGAAAGGAAGAGCTTCGTGGATGTGACATACAATAAGGTAAATGCTGTCAGAGTTACGCCCAAGAGGCCATTTCCGGTCTCGAATCCGAATTTCATAGCTTTCTATGCGAAGAATGGCAAAGATCTGTTTGCCATAGCGGATTACAGCAGGTTGGACCAGAGGTCAAAGGACATCCTGGAAAGGACACTTGAGGTAAACGGCTTCAATCCCAGGGTGACCTCTATAAAAGCGATAAGGATCACCGGAGACGGGCTTGAGTGGAACCTTGGCACAGACAAGGGAAACACGAAGTTCATCACAAAGAACAGGCAGGACATAGTCACCAGGGACAAATACGTCATACTGATAGACGAATTCAACACGCCGTTGAAGATAATGATAGCGGACCTTGATCAAAGGAGCATCAAGATCCTTGAAAGCTCCGTCTAGCCATGGCCTTTTTCAATAACATTCATTTTATTTAGCATAAGCCTTTACTCAAGACCAAATCAAAATCGAAAAACACAAACTTCTTCATCTAAAACCACTCATTATGTTGTTTATGCAGTAACAATTTGGATACCGCTTTATTTATATACTCTTTCAGTTATAACTGAGTTATGGGGGACATGGCGAAAAAATTCTTTCTTCTTTTTTTGATTGCTCTAATATTTCTGATCCCGAATTTTATAAAAAACACAAATGCCAATTCTATAGCCAATTCTATAAAACCTAATTCAATAACTTCGAATAATCCTGGTACAAATGCTCTGACCATGACCACAATAAAAACAACAAGCACCACAATTCCAGCTAATCAAATACATAATCCTCCTAAAAAAGTAAAAATAACAATTGCACCAACAACCACGATAATACCCGAAGGGTGCGGAATAATTGGAAATCACTGTCCAGCACAAAATACAAACTATACCATAAGCAAGAAAATAAGCAGTAAAGAGGTGGGCGGAGCAAACAAAATGGGCGTAAATAATTTTGAAACCGAGGCGGCTACTGTCCCTCCTGGCATCACAAACTACTTCAACCTTACAATCAAAAATAATGATCCCGCCAACGCCTTGGCTATAAACAGTTCGATCTGCATACCAATTAATGCAATCAGCTTCAATCAATACGCTAACGGCTGGTTCAACAACTTCAAGATATTTGACATGGGCGGCAATGTCATAGATTCCTGGCTTGAAGGCAACACTGCATGCAATTACCCCGGATACGCTACGAACGCATTCCAAACAGACGCCCTTAATACCGTAAATACATTATCCATTTGGATAAAACTTCCCGCCGCAATACCTGCAAATTCCGAACTAGACAATTATATAGCATTGGGATTCGGTTCAATGACCACCAATTTCATGGATGGGACAGACATCGGTGAATCTCCAGTTCTCACATGCCCGAATGCAGAGTCCTCAGGAACGGCTGGATGTGCATACGGCAAATATGACAACGGGGCAAATGTTTTCTCATTCTACCAAAACTTTAATGGCACATCGCTACCATCAAATTGGACAGACGCAGGAACCGTAGGCTACACGATAAATAACGGCCTGACGGTATCGGGTGCCGGAATCTCCGGCGGGGGAGATGTCTATGTATATACTACAAGCAACAACTACGGACTGACTGCAAATGATATAGTTGATTGGTTCGGCACGGAACCTGCCTCTACGACCAGCTCTCAGGACGAGGGCGCTGGATATGTGGCCGAAAATTACATTACAGGATGGGGCACGGTATTCGTAGGTTCATCTTCACAGCCGGAAATGTGGAAACATTTTGCGGGCGAGGATGTCGGCCCTGGATCTGGCGGCGGTTATGCAATATATAGCACTAAATGGTCCAACACATCATCTGCTGCATTTTACACCAACTATGGCAACAGACAAGTCATCAGTGGCTTGGAATTATCAAGCTCCCCATTGTCCATAGGCGTGGAGGTAAGGCATAGTGGCGCAACTTTGGGGCCCTTTTATTGGGCTAGATATAGAACCCTCCTCGCAGTAAACCCCATAGTTACGAATGGCACGGTAATCAATGTTTCTTCCTCACCCAACTCCACTGCAATTACGCTTTCGGTAGATAGCTCAATAACTTTGGGCGAGTCTAATACAATACAGGCGTCATGCCCAATAGGGGACCTCTGCAACATACTGATCGATGGTGTAATAGAGGCAAGTGAAAATACAACATCAAGCTACCTATGGGTACCGACAACGGTCGGTATCTCCTCGGTGACCGCAATGGACTCCAAGTCCGAAGGCACAGTTACAAAAACATCCACAATAAATCCGAGCAATATCCCGTCTAGTATCGATAGTTACATATTATACGGAATATCAAACGTTGATCCAAATAATGCATTGCAAGCTGGTACCGCCATATGCATTCCCATTCAGGCAGATAAACTTGCCGGATATGCAAACGGCGCCTTTGATAATTTCAAGATATTTGATCAAAATGGCACAATAATAAATTCGTGGCTGGAAGGCAACACCCCCTGCAATAGCCCGGGTACGCCAATGAACGCTTTGCAGACCGCCGCCCTAAACACGACCGAGGTATCAGTTTGGATTAAGCTGCCAACGACAATTGACCCGAACGCTACATATTATTTGGCTCTCGGATTTGGACCAATGGCATCCAATCTCATGAATGGTGCCGATACGGGCGAGTCCCCAGTACTCACATGTCCAAACGTCGAATCATCCGGAACCGCCGGATGTGCATACGGAAAATATGACAACGGGGCAAATGTGTTCTCATTCTACCAAAACTTTAATGGCACATCGCTACCATCAAATTGGACAGACTTAGGAACCGCCGGATATACGATAAATAACGGCCTGACGGTATCAGGGTCCGGAGATAACTTTGTCACTACAACAGGAAATTACGGATTAACCTCAAACTACACGGTAGACTGGTTCGGCACGGAACCTGCCTCTACGACCAGCTCCCAGGATGAGGGCGCTGGGTATGTATCCCAAAATTACATTACAGGATGGGGCACGGTATTCGTAGGGTCCTCTTCGCAACCGGAAGCATGGAGAGGCGGCAAGGGTGAAACTGTGGGTTCGGGATCCGGTGGCGGCTATGCAATCTACAGTACAAAATGGAGCAATAGCTCGTCTGCCCTGTTTTATGTAAACTATATCCATCAGCAGGTTCTAAATGCGACAGATAACCACCTATTTTCAGGCTCCCAATTGCCAATAGGCATAGGGGTAAAGCATTCGGGCGCAACTTTGGGACCATTCTACTGGGTTAGATACAGGCCGGTTCTGCCCGTAAACCCTATAATAACAAATAGCACAATAATGGTAAAGATAGTAAATGAATCCAACGTCCTTTCCTACATCCCTATAATAATAACAAATTACCAATCATCCCCAACAAACCAGACATTCCAGCAGCTCATAGATATAAACAGCTCCTCATACAGCGGAATTAATACATCTTGGGACAATGTAGAATTTACTACCGGTCCGCGCGCGACTGGAGACCTATTGCAGGCATGGGTGCAAAGCAACGCCACCAGTTCCGCAGTAAATACCCCAGTATGGGTCAAATTAGTAAACCCGATTCCTGGAAATGGCGGGCATACTGTTATATACATGGACATAATGTCGAACACGGTAATGACATCCACAAACAGCTCAACAGGGGAGGCTCCTTATCTGAGCTCTACGTATGCCCTGCATGACAATGGGGCGCATGTATTCAACTTTTATTCCAACTTTACTGCGCCAGAGCTGGATAACTCCACATGGACAGTAAATTCAAGTACTGTGAACTTGACAAGCGAAAGATTTGCCGGATACGTAATCGGCAACGGAATAACCCTATACGCAAATGACACATCCGATAATTTTTCCGCATGGACGGCCTCCCTATACCTGAACTTCACCAATCCGGTAAGCACAGACAACGTGGTCATAGATTCGATATCCTACATAGCGCAGGTGAACCTGGGCCAATACTGCCTCATCCAGTATTGCAACTACGAATATGGCTTCCCCACCTACGGGAACATGACCCCAGAAAATCACCCGACAATGACCCTTTACAACTATAACCACATAAGCAACCTGAGCAATAGCGGATACGGCCAAGGCACATATTTGAACTGCACCGCAACCGACACTGGATTAAACAATACCACCTCGGTTAATTGTGAGAGCGACTTTGCGGTCTTCGACCCCCACGGCAAGCCGGTATCCTGCTTATATGCATTGGCGAATCCATTTACCTCATGCCCCCTAAGCTATTCTGGCATTGAATTTTCGGTATTTGTCGACAGCGCTACGCTGATAAATAACGGTACCCAAATTTGGTCCATGTCCAATATAAACGGAACTGCTGAATTTGAAACTGTAAACGGGACCGGCATATTCCCCGGTCCTCCAAGCAGCTGTAATGCAACAAATTGCAATAATCACTTCCCATTCATATACGCATCAAATTCGACCACGAATCTGGGCTGGGGAATGACCTATTACGGAGGCTGGGAGGATCCGAGCTACGCCTCCATGCACCTATATGCCGTAAGAACAAGGGCCATGCCGCCGAACGACATAATGCCAACAGCAACATTTGGATAAAGACCTGAGTGTCAGAACTGTTCAGTTTCTACTATAAGGGAATCAGACCATTCAGGTCTGCCCAAATCCATTTTCGGTGCTTATATGCTTCTTATTTTTAAAGACCTCTCTAGTATATAGATGATATCCGATTATTATCCCGATAATTGAAAAAACAAACAATTCAGCATAATTCAGGAAATAACAGCTCGGGATCTGCAGGGACCAATTTGGCATTCTGAAGAGGCACGTGGTTATTGTTACAGCGTTTGTCCAGCGGGGAAGCCCGTTGTCATTTGTAGTGGCATGAACGGTTATGTAAGCAAACTGGCCCAGTATATATATTGAAAAGAATATCAGGAACGCTACCAATACGGAGTAATTGAAAAGGGTTTTTCCGAAAGAATACCTCATATTCTTTGTCTTTGAGAAATAATACAAAAGAGTTCCAACAACTGCCAATATTACCCCTATAAACAATAAAATGTCGCCGAGCTTCAGTACCCCGACACCACCCGTATTCAGATAATACACAAACGGTATGGATTTAATAATGGGTACGTACTTTCTCGTTAAGAGATTATAGAGCACGTCTCCCAATAGTATTATGGCGCTATAGATGTACAGGAAAATTGTCAGCCCGACTATTGTCAGGATTTTGCCCACGCGTTTATATTTATCCCCTTTCTTTTTCTTATCGTCCCGCCTAGAGAGTACACGCCATGCGGCCAAAACAGCGACTATGATTATTGCTACGAGCAAGACGAGCATTGGGGGCTCTTGGGCCGGAATGTTTGCTATTGGGACCGGTTTCCCATTCGGTGAACCCACAGTATTTACTGGCACAATGGTTGTAGTCGCGACGCTTGTCGTTACTGTTGTTGTGTTTGCAATAAAAATCGGGGTAGTTGCAGTAGAATTTGATGCGAGGTCAAATGCAACGAGTCCTGATAATTTCTCTGATGTTTTGTAAGCAGCAGACAAGGGAATGAACACATAGCCATCTGCGGGTGTCACACCCGCCCATATTCCACTGCTGAAATTCTTATGGTAGATCACATTGCCGTTTGATATGTTCAGTACGTAAAAATTGCTAAGATTGTCTCCGAATAGTACTGCCCCTTTTACTATCGATATGGAACCTATAATGTCACCTACAGTATAGAATTTCCAGGCCACAGTCCTGTTGGATGGGAATACGGCCTCTACCGCGCCTCCATTACCGAACCTGCCAGATTTATTGTACTGTGCAGGAATGAACAGCTCCGGGTTGTTTTGCCCATGATAGATTACCCCTGCCAATCCGAGTATGCCGCTTCCGTACTTTGTTCCGATTGTGAAATTTTCTATCGGTTTGCCGTTTAGCCGGTTTAGTATGTAATATACGCCATTTTTGTTACCTGCTCCCACTGCCTGATAAGTAATGTTATGGTACAAAAACGAGAAGAGGTTTGGTGTGGAACCAAAATCATTGTCGTCTCCATTAACGGTAGAATTATACGCCTGCCAATACCAATTTAATTTTCCAGTTGTTGCATTTAACGACATTATCGCGTAGCCGTATAACGTATTTGTTCCTGTCGCATTGGCGTACGGATTTCCTGTATCGAAATATATAGAATTGAGTTTAGGGTCGATCGCCACAGAGCTCCATACGCCGTCTCCGCCAGTGTCATTTGCAGGCACTGTATAGAAATCCCATTTTATATTCCCATTGCTTTCGTTGAGTGCAAATATTTCGCCTAGAGCAAAAGTGCTGTTCTCATCTGAATTGTGGTCTCCTGCCACGCCGATGTATACAGTCCCGTTGTACACTATTGGTGAGGCATATAGCGCATTCATGGCTGTTGGAAGAGTATTCTTCCATATAATCTTACCGGTTTGCTGCGACAAGGCCACAACCGCTGGCTTGCAATTGGGATAGCAGTAGGAGACAAACACCATCCCGTTATCGACTGCGGGGGTGGAGGATATAGCTATGCCCTTAAACGGAGAGATCCAATTTAGTTTATTTGTCATAAGGTTCAGGGAATAGACATTGCCGCTAAAGTCATCAAAATACACATTTCCATTGAAGACGATCGGAGTTGATGTTACTGGTGCGGTATTAATTTGCCATGCCTCTGTCAGATTTGCCACATTCGAGGCATTTATTGTCGAATTCGGCTGAAACCTTGTGTTGTTGTAATTGAGTGTAAATGAGGTCCAATTACTGTTTGTAGCAGATAGTGCGGACCCTGTTCCAATAAGCAATATAAGAAATAAAGAGGCAGCTCCCAGAAGCTTGGTTGCTGATGAAAATATTCTTCCATCTTTATGTGTGATGTGCTTTATCTCCTTTTCGGGCTTTTTTTTCAAGGAACCGGCAGCGCGATCCTTATCATCAGTTCCCCAGAAGAGCAGTGCGGGCAGCAGGCACGTTATCTTTGTTGCAAGCGCCATTATTGCGCCCCACAGCATTATGCTTGCAGTATTATTCTGGACTATATTTATTGCGGGCGTAAGTTGCGGGAACCAGCTCGGATTCCAGTACTGGGGGTAGCCGATATAATGCCAGAACGCAAAAAGTATCACGACCGCAACCAAGGCTATTATGAACACCCTGTTTATCCTCATCATTCTAAAAAAGGCGAAGGGCATGGACACTATCAATATCGCGCCGACTATCGGGAACGGACCCAATGAGGCGGGACACAATGCCATATTTGCGCAGGTAGGCACATTAAGACTTATCGAAAGGACATCCTGGAGAATATTATTGAAGGCGCCAGTGAAGAGATAGTGGAAGATTATTTCGTAAAGCCTAGCTCCGCTTATCATGCATGCTGCCGATATGATATATTTCTCTATGCCTACCTTCCTCTTTATCAGCCAGAACAATGCGATCAGGAAAGCTGCGACATATACGATTGCCGAACCCAGCACTATCAAGTCCATCTTATTATCCCATCAGCCAGATTTATGAATTACATGGAAGTGCTCCTCCTTTGATTTATAATGAGGGACTACAACTTCCATGACGCTGTATATAGGTATCAAAAACGCATATAAAAACCAATACGGTGTTATCTCGCGCAGTTTGGTGGCGCCATATATGTAAACGATCCAATAGTAGCCACCGCCTATGGCATCGAATGCAATCAACCACAGCGGCAGATGCATGAAGAACCATAACGGGAATATCACCCAGCTGCCTAAAATCGCTATGAACAGGTCTATGCTTCGCAGGCCCGCAACAATCTTCATTCTGTCCGTTCCGTCCCATACATCATTGCTTATTCCTTTGTGCCAGCGGTTTCTCTGTTTTATGAACTCCTTTATAGTGTGAGGGGACAATATGGAGGTTATCGTCTGCGACTGCCACACCTTATGCTCGTACCTGTCCAGCTCTCTTGCAAATGCAAAGTCCTCTGTTATTGTTTTCCTGTCAAAGCCTATCTTCTGGAGGATTTCGCCCTTTACTATCATTAGTTCGCCATGGAAACCGTTGAGCGGCCTTTGAAGCACGCCGGTCAGGAACCTGAATATAGTCAGGTCGTCGAAGTACCTTAAAAAGTCGGCAACGTAGGTAATTTTGTTGTTTGAATATCTTGGCAGAAGTATTCCGTTTGCCGCAACACAGCCCTCCTTTTCATGGACAGGTATCTCGTAAAGGAATTTATCATCCATTACTCTGTTATCATCATCAATGAAGCAATACCACTTCCTTGGATCTATTGGCTTGTTAAAAATATAGTGATTCATTGCCCTACCCTTTGCAATGGCTTCGCCCCCGAAGTTTGCCGGAACGATATATAGAGCGACATTTTTATATTTTTTAATGTGTGCCACCATCTCTTTTTCCAATTCGCTTCCCTCATCGATTACTAAGTCTATCGTGTAATCCTTGAACCTCTTGGAGTGATAATCGATACAGTTGAATAGCACTCCGCGTACACCCTTAGATGCCTTGCTCACTATTACAAATTCGACATTCTCAGCCTTTTTCGTTCCTTGTTTGGGTATGTAAAAAGCAGCTCCAATAACCCCTATTATTACAAAACAGGAAACTATCGCCCAGTGCAATGCCACTATGGCCACGAAAAGCATCCAGATCAAAGACAGTATATTTATCATTAGATCACATAAATTCTATAGAAATTATCCTCTGACTTTTGTTGCTCCTAGCTTTGTGGCGTTTTGTCCTATCGCCACACATATAACCATTAACTCTGTTTAGGTGATATAAATACTTTCACCCGTTGAACAAAATCCATATTTATATGCTTAAAAGTAAGGGATTTGAACTCAAATTCCCAGAGGTGTTGCAGTCGATGATGCTTCCATCGAACATTACAAAAATTGTTCAAATCCCTTTCACTGTCATATGGCTAAATATGATTTCATATGGTGCTAAATGTATATAAACCAACTCAATGTACTACCTTAATGGATACCCTTATATATTTATAGGGTTATATATTTATTAGGTGTAAATGATGCAGAAACAAATACAAAAGGAAATAGTACATTATCCTACCCTTAAAACAATACTCGCAATAGAAGAGGTAGTCAAGAAAGCGAACAACCCGCTTAGCAGAAACAAGATACTAGCAAAACTACCAACAAAGGTGATGCGTTCCACCTTGAACCTTGCTCTTGATTACATGGAAAGAAGGGGGATGGTTCTTGAAACTAAAAAAGGTTTTATTTGGACTTTTAATCCTAGTAAAAAATTAGAAAGAGCAGAGAAAGAAGCCCTCCAAATGTGATTCTATGGTAGAAAAGCGCAGGTCAACCAGGTAAACAGGTAGTTTTATAGGGATTACTCGAGAAAGTCCAGTAGGTGTTGGAAATCGATGCTCCAATCAGGCAGTATATGTAAAATAAATTATACAGATGGGTGAAATCTAAGCGTCGATCAGTCCTTTTTGGGTGAAATCGCGTTTATTATATAACCCCCAGTCAATGGTGCTCCCATCGGGATTTGAACCCGAGTTCCTGGGTTGAAAGCCCAGTGTCCTTGGCCGAGCTGGACGATAGGAGCATAGATTGATTTTTTAACTCACATTATTAATCTTTTCTTATTAAACTTAATAAGCAATCTTGATTACTATGCTTATCGGCGTTGTCGGATTTAATGGATCCGGGAAAGATACTGTTGCAGAATACCTTGTAACAAACCATAATTTTGTACACAAGGATTTAGGTCAGGAGATAAGGACCGAGCTTAGGGCAGCAGGCAAAGACCATCTGGATAGAACGCACATGATAGCGCTTGGCAACGAAAGACGGCAGAAATTCGGGGCAAATTATTGGTGTAAAAGGGCAATCGACTCGACGAGTTCCCATAAACTAATATTGACCTCTATACGCAATCCCTCTGAAGTGGATGAAATCAAATCGAGGGGCGGCACTGTCATTGAGATCTTTGCAGACCAACAAACGCGTTTTAATCGTACCATTGAAAGGAGAAAAAAAGACGTTAATGTGCACGGTGATGTTGAAAGCTTTGAGCACTTCAAATCAAAAGAGGAAATAGAGATGAAAAGTGAAGATCCTACAAAACAGCAACTTCTCAAGTGCGCATCAATGGCAGAATATAAATTGGATAATAACAGCACCTACGATTCGCTTTATACGCAAATAGAATCTCTTCTATCCAAATTAAAATCAAGCAAAAAGTGATCAAAGGTTACTTTATTTGGGAATCTGTGTATTCCTCAACCCTATTCTCTATGAATTCCAGCTTTACCCTTGCCGTCTCCAACATCTTTTCTGATTCCTCTCCCGCATGGTATTTTCTCACACATACAACTCTTTTTACCCCTCCGTTAATTATTGCCATTGAACATGTCCTGCAGGGGGTCATTTGACAGTATACTGTTGAACCGTCTATTGAAACACCACGTTTTGCTGCGTTTGTTATTGCATTCATCTCAGCGTGTGCTGTCCTAACGCAGTGCCTTGATATATGGCCATCCTCATGGATTGTATCCTTAAATTGGTGGCCAACCTCATCACAATGCGGCAACCCAACGGGTGCACCAACATATCCCGTTGATATTATCTGCTTGTCCTTTGCTATTACGCAGCCGCTCCTGCCCCTGTCGCAGGTAGCCCTTTTTGCCGCAGCCGACATTACTTCAAGAAAGTATTCGTCCCAACTAGGCCTAACATATTTTTCCTCTGACATCTCCCCACCTAATTATCTTGCTTATTTAAATTTAATAAACTTGTGTTAATTTAGTTAATCCTTGATTCCACTAGATGTTTTTCTAATTCTGCCATTGTGGATATCGGAGCATTGCCCGATGCCTTCACTATCCTGTCCATCAGGGCCAACCCAATTCCCCTTTCAGGAAATGTCTGTACAAGAGCCGTATCAATGTCCATTTTGTCCAGCCTCCTAAACGAGTCAAAAAGGTTCTTGGTTATCTCGTAAAGGTTTGCTTCAGAGCCCAACTTTATTACCCTTACATCTTTCCTCATCTTTCCAGCCATCTCATTGCTGCATAATACAACAACCCGCCCCTCTTTCGAGATTGCTTCTGCCGCCTCCACTAGCAACTCTTTGCCGTTTACTGCAAGCACCATTTTATCTGGAGCATAATGCCTGTATTTCATGCCTGGCGCAATTGGTGGCCCAATTTTCTTCACTTGCGTACGAAGCCCTGGAGCATCGATTTTCCCCAAATACCTCTCTAGTTCCTCTAAAGTAAATGCCCCTGGCCTTAAGAGCATAGGAGGAATTACTGTCATGTTTACTATTGTCGACTCAAGGCCGAAAGCAGTGTCCCCACCGTCTATTATCATGTCCACCTTCCCATCAAGATCATCAACAACATGCCTGGCTTTTGTAGCGCTGGGCCTAGTGGACCTGTTTGCGCTTGGTGCAGCTATCGGGGTTCCGCTTTGCTCTATCAATCTAAGCGCGATCGGATGTGCAGGCATCCTCACCGCAACAGTATCAAGCCCTGCGGTTACCTCGTCCGGAACCTTTTTGTTTTTTTTCAGTATGAATGTCATAGGTCCCGGCCACAATATCTTTGCCTTCTTTAGGAAATCCCCTGTTACCTCTCTTGCAACCTCGTCGAGCTGCGCGAATTTTGCAATATGCACTATCAGCGGGTTGTCGACCGGCCTGCCCTTTGCTCTGAAGATCTTGGCGCAGGCACTGGGATTAAAGGCGTCCGCCCCAATGCCGTATACGGTTTCGGTAGGGAAGGAGACAGTTCCCCCATTCCTTATCACATCCGCGGCCTCTTTTATCAGGTTCGCCTCCGGGTTTATCTGGTTTATCCTAAGTATCTTGGTCATCCTAAAGCACGGATTCTAAACTTAATCAATATTATATACTTTTCCAGCCAAGGTATTTATGGTTTAATGAATATCGACCCAACAGAACTGAATCTTGCAAGGAAGATACTCTGGCCCGCCGAGGAGGTCGAGGGCACGATAAAACAGAGGCGTTTCCTCCCGGGTGGCTCGTTGATAACTCCAACTACGGTTGTTGTTACCGACAAGCGGCTCATCATAATAAACAGGGCATCCCTCGGCTTCAGGCAGGACTATGAGGTAGTGCCGTACAACGCGCTTGTCAGCGTAAGGCTGGAGCACGGCATCATCACATCAACCGTATTCGTAAGGGTTCAGGGCTATGATACTGATAGGGGATTATTGGGCGGCGGCGGAAAACAGGAGGGCGAAATAGATGGGCTCAAGAACAAGGATGCCGTAGAATTGGTAGACTACATAAACAAGAAGATTGAGGAAAGGCTCGATGCGACAAACGAGGTGGAGAAGGATGTCCAGGCGCGCGAGCACATTGACAATGCAGTTGGTTCCTATGTGTACTGCACCAAGTGCGGCACAAAGAACAACTCCACATCGAAATTCTGCAGCAAGTGCGGTGCCTCTCTCAGCAGCCCGTCTTAAAAACCTAAAGACCTAGCAAGCTTTATTAACCGCAACGTGCAAAGTAAATCATTGCGAAAACTTGTGATCAGATGAGCAACGAAATCCTGATTTATGCGATAGTGATCCTTGCGATCATAGTCTTCGGGGCCTTGATAGTCTCAAGTTCCTTTTCAAATGGTATGTGGGGCGGACGCAGCCCAAAGGCCACGAATAACAGCATAATTACCATAAGCGCAAGCGGCACCGTGACGAATACATCATCCCAGGCAGTCCTCTATGTTACAATGAACGGGACAGGTCTCACAAACCAGCTCGCAGTCCATAACATATCAGCCACACTCAGCGCCTTCAATTCGACCATACTCAAATACGTGAACGGGAACCTCAGCATGATATCAACCAGCTACTTCAACGTGTATAAGCTATACAACGCCAGCGGTTATGTGGCAACCGAAAGCGACATGGTCACAATACCAAACATAAACAACGTGAGCGGCGTGATATCGGCGCTCTCAAATATACCTTACGTCTATGTATCAAGCGCAAGCCCGCAGCTTTCCAGCGCGCAGGTATCGGCAATGCGGATAAGCGCGCTGTCTCTTGCCCTTTCCAATGCGACATCGCAAGCAAGAGCATTGATAGGGCCGAACGACACGATATACGCTACGAATATATCAGTCAACAATTATTACGTATATCCATTCCCATACGCGGCAGGGGGCGTTGCATCTCCAGGAACCCTGAACAGCAATGTCAACATAACGCCGCAGTTCTACGGGGGCACGAACAGGGTGGTGGAGAGCGTGACCGTGGTTTTCACTTACGGCAAGAAGCAATAGATATTCATTTAGTGACGCTGTCCATGATGTCAATACCAATGGTTTTGCTCTCTATTATGTCCAGAAGGTCTGCCACCCTCACATGGTCGGGGTGGTTCCTGTACATCTCAAGCGCATTCTGATTTTCCGCGATTACCACTACTGCATGCTGGAAGCCCTGGTTCCACTTCGAGAAATTCTCTCCGCAGTATATCTCGATTATTCCAGGTATCTTCTTTTTCATCCCCTTGATGTCTACAAGAGCCCTATTTACTGTCTCGGGGTCGGCCTTCTGCTTCCAGGCGAAAAGCGCAATGTGCAGCAGTACTTTTCTGCTGCTGTCTGGTTCATCCATCAAACCATCAGCTATTAATCAGAGGGAAATAATTAAAGCCCTTCGGGTAAGCTGGAAAGAAAAATAAAAAGAGAGGATCAGCCTGCGAGGCTTATCTCTATCTGCACCGTGTCAGGAACTCTTATCCTCATTACCTGCCTGAGGGCCTGCTCGCTGCCGTCAATTATAATCAGCCTCTTGTGGACGCGCATCTCCCATTTCTCGTACGTGTGGCTTCCGTCACCGCATGGAGTCTTTCTTGTGGTGTGCGCAAGCCTTTTTGTAGGAAGAGGTATCGGACCCCTGGAAGCGACGTTTATGGTGGTCGCAATGGATTTTATCTGACCGGCTATGGCGTCTATGTCCTTAGCTACCGTGCTTACCAGCTTTATTATTGCCTTCGTCATTGGAATTTCACTTCCTTGCAACTACGTCCAGAATTATTCCTGCGCCTACCGTCTCTCCCATGTCTCGTATTGCGAATCTTCCAAGTTGCGGGAAGTCCGTGAACTTCTCAAGGCATATGGGCTTTGTTGGCTTTATCTTTACTATCGCTATGTCCCCCGTCTTCAGGGTCTCCGGATTCTTTTCCGCTGTCTGCCCCGTCTTTGGATCCTTCTTTTCGAGTATGTCTGTTATCGTGCATGCCAACTGCGCAGTATGAATGTGGAATACTGGAGTGTAACCCCTTGCAATCACGTTCTGGTGGTGGAGAACTACAATTTGTGCTGTGAACTCCGTAGCCACTGTCGGTGGATTGCTTGTCGGGCCGATTACGTCTCCCCTCTTTATGTCCTTTCGGTCGACGTTCTTTATGTTGAACCCTATGTTGTCACCTGGGCCTGCCTGCTGCATCTGCTGGTGATGCATCTCGATGCTCTTCACCTCTGACTTTGCGCCGCTTGGCATGATCACTATCGGTTCGCCTACCTTGACTATTCCTGTCTCTACCCTTCCTACAGGGACTGTCCCGAATCCGGATATGCTGAATACGTCCTGTATAGGCAGCCTTAATGGCTTTGTCGTTGGCTTTTCCGGCACTATCAGAGTGTCGAGCGCCTCCATGAGGCTTGGGCCTGTGTACCAAGGCATCTTTTCAGACTTCTTTCCTGTGTTATCTCCTAATTGTGCGGAATAAGGTATGAAAAGTATTTTGTCTACCTTGAAACCTAACTGCTTTAGAAGGGTTGTTGCCTCTGTCTTGATCGCATCGTACTTTGCCTGGCTGTAATTGGATACGTCCATCTTGTTTACTCCTACTATTAGTTGAGGAACTCCAAGTACGTTTATCAGGATTGCGTGCTCTCGTGTCTGTGGCTTTATCCCTTCCTCTGCGCTTATTACGAGTACTGCACCGTCAGCCTGGCTTGCTCCCGTAATCATGTTCTTTACGAAGTCCCTGTGTCCAGGTGCGTCTATAATCGTGAAGAAGTATTTCTTTGTCTGGAAGTCCTTGTGCGCTATGTCTATCGTTATTCCCCTTTCTCGCTCTTCCTTGAGGTTGTCCATAACGAAGGCGAACTCGAATGTCGGCCTGTTGAACTGCTGCGTTAACTCTTTGTATCTTGCGATGTCCCTGTCAGTTATTGCGCCGCTCTCGTAGAGTAGTCTTCCAACTGTAGTTGACTTTCCGTGGTCAACGTGTCCTATAAAGATCAGATTCAGATGTGGTTTATCTGCCATTATCTCACCGATTTAACATTAATCTATAAACTGAGACTAAGAAAATAGCCCCTAGGTTGAAGCCTCTGGTTAGAGAGCTAAAACACTTATTACTTGTATATAGAAGATATAAAAATCTATGCCCCTTCTCGATTTCTCGAGAGTCAAGCGGCCGTACGCCCATGGATCCAAACCTCGGGATTACGCAAAGGTATTTAAATAGTATTGTTTATAATGTGTTGAATGCTGGTATAGTGATCTTATGAAGATACCGTACTTTGAACTATTGGCCCAGGAAGCTGACGACGACGATGACGATGAGGACGGCGACGATGACGATGACGGCGACGATGACATGGACGGCGACGATGACGAATAGCTAGTTCTGCCGCTTCCGTACGTTCCCCTTGCTTACCCGCCCAAAACAGAAAGGTATAAAGGGGTTTTTTGTTAAATATTATCATTCATTTTATAATTGTCAATTTTAATCCTATTCGTATCTAGCTAGTCGCTAGTTTAACCATATGGTGCAACAACTTGGCTGACGGGATAGAACTTACTGTCGCAGGGGCTCTTGTCACAGACGACGGAAGGGGCATCGCCAGGATAGACTCCAAGGCGAGGAAGATGCTGAACCTGACGTCGGGGGACGTAATCGAGATAAAGGGCAGGAGGAAGTCCACGGCTGCGATAGTATGGCAGGCGCACCAGCAGGACGAGGGCCTTGATTTCATAAGGATAGACGGCTGGATAAGGCAGAACATAGGGGTCGGAATAGGCGACAGGGTATTCGTCACAAAGGCTGAGGTAAAGACGGCAGAGAAGATAGTTCTTGCGCCACCGCCGAACCAGAGAACCCCAATATCTCCAGATTTCTCAGAATACGCGAAGAACAGGCTAGAGGACAAGCCGCTTGTAAAGGGCGACGTAGTGCCGATAGCGATGTTCGGATATGCATTCAATTTCATAGTCGCGCAGGTGACTCCCCATGGGGTAGTCAGGGTCACGAAGGAGACTGAGGTAATCGTAAAGAACGAGCCCGTATCCGAATCCATGGTAAAGATAGGGGAGGTACACTACGAGGACATAGGGGGTCTGAAGAACGAGATAGAGAAGATACGCGAGATGGTAGAGCTTCCGATAAGATATCCGGAGCTTTTCGAAAGACTGGGGATAGAGCCTCCGAGAGGAGTACTTCTGTACGGTTCGCCAGGAACAGGTAAGACACTGCTTGCAAAGGCGGTAGCGAACGAGAGCGATGCACACTTCATATACATATCAGGACCCGAGCTGGTAAGCAAGTTCGTAGGGGAGAGCGAGGAGAGACTGAGGGAGATATTCAACGAGGCAAAGGAAAAGGCCCCAACAATAATATTCATGGACGAGATAGATGCCATCGCGCCGAAAAGGGAGGAGGCGACAAACGAGGTAGAGAGAAGGATGGTCTCGCAATTGCTTACGCTTATGGACGGGATGGGAACAAGGGGCCATGTGATAGTAGTCGGGGCGACAAACAGACCAAATGCGATAGATCCTGCGCTCAGGAGGCCGGGAAGGTTCGACAGAGAGATAGAGATAGGAGTGCCTGACAGAAATTCAAGGAAGGAGATACTCCAGATACACACAAGGAACATGCCGCTCGCAAAGGACGTGAACATGGACGAGCTGGCTGACATGACGCACGGCTACACCGGAGCAGACATAGCAGCGCTGGGAAGAGAGGCGGCAATGGCCGAACTTCGCCACATACTGCCGAAGATACTCAACAAGAAATCCGTGCCCAATGAGATACTGATGAGCCTCAATGTAACAATGACGGATTTCAGGGAGGCACTCGCATCAATACAGCCGAGCGCTCTAAGAGAGGTATTCGTAGAGCGGCCGAACGTCCACTGGACCGATATAGGCGGGCTTGAGGAGGTAAAAGCGCAGTTGAAGGAGGCGGTTGAATTGCCGATAAAGAACCCAGAGGCATTCGAAAAGATCGGCATAAGGCCGATAAAGGGAATACTGCTTGTCGGAGCTCCCGGAACTGGAAAGACGCTTCTGGCGAAGACCGTAGCAACTGAGCGCGAATCCAACTTCATATCTATAAAGGGACCCGAGCTCCTGAGCAAATTTGTGGGAGAGAGCGAGAAGGCGGTGCGCGAGGTATTCAGGAAGGCGAGGATGGCATCGCCATGCATAATATTCATAGACGAGATAGACTCGATCGCATACGCGAGGAATACAGATTCAACCGATTCCCTTGTAACTGAAAGAGTCGTTGACACGCTTCTTACCGAGATGGACGGCCTGTCAGAGATGAAGAACGTTTTCGTGCTTGCGGCGACAAACAGGCCGGACATAATAGACCCTGCTCTGCTAAGGCCAGGAAGGTTTGACAAGATAATAGAGATACCAATGCCCGATGAGGCAACAAGGAGGGCGATATTCGCAGTCCACACCAAAAGGATGCCGCTCGACAAGGACGGTTTCGCTGGACGAACTCGCAAAGGACACGGACAACTACACCGGCGCAGAGATAGAGAATATAGTCAGGGAGGCAGGAATGAGCGCCATAAGGGTGCAAAGGGACATAGTCACAAAACAGGACTTCGCTTTCGCATTAAAGGAGGTTAAACCAACAATACCTAAGGAGCTTTCAGAGCGCATCAAGCGCTTCAAGGAAGAGCCGGAGAACATGTACAGGTAGATTTTATGAAAATAGTATACTCGGACCCAAAGACAGGAAAGAGCGCGCAGATGCAGCTTGACAAGGACAAGGAATCGATGTTCATGAACCACAAGATAAACGATATCGTTGATGGTGCGGCATTGGGGCTTTCAGGATACAAGCTCAAGATAACGGGAGGCAGCGACACGAGCGGCTTCGCTCTGAACAAGAGCATAACCGGAAGCATAAAGACGAAGGTCCTCAGGAGGGTAGCTTACTCCGGCAAGCTCAACGGCCAATACAGGAGAAGCACAGTTCGCGGAAATCTTGTCGCAAGCGACACAGAGCTCGTTAACACTGTAATAGTCGAATACGGCGAAAAGCCGGTAGCTGAGCTATTTCCGGAGGATCCGGAGAAGGCCAAGGCAAAGGCTGAGAAGAAACTGGCAGACAAGGCCGCAAAGGACGAAAAGAAAAAGGGCAAGGCCAAGAAGTAATGGTGTAAATTTTGGATTCGACAATGCACAGCGTACTCAACATCGGGACGCTGGGCCACATAGACCACGGCAAGACCTCACTCACAAGAGCGATAACTGGAGCATGGACCGACCGCCACAGCGAGAGCATAAAGCGAAACATGACGATAAAGCTGGGTTACGCTGACGCTGTAATAAAGAAATGCGACGGATGCACGGCGCCCAGGCGTACACTACGTCTGATAAATGCCCCGATGGATGCACCGGCACCCCGAAGCCATTGATGAGAATTTCGCTTCTTGATGCGCCGGGCCACGAGACGCTTATGGCAACTGCAATAGCAGGCTCGAGCGTAATAGACGCGATACTTTTTGTAATAGCGGCAAACGAACCGTGTCCCATGCCCCAGACAAAGGAGCACCTGATGATAATAAACATTCTTGGGCTCAAGAATGTGATAATCGTCCAGACGAAGATAGACATAGTTGGAAAGGAAAAAGCATTAGCGCACGAAAAACAGATTAGGAATTTCGTTAAGGGCAGCATAATCGAAGGTGTACCAATAATACCTGTCATGCCGAACCTTGGAGTGAATGTCGACTCGATACTTGAGCACATAGCAAACATGCCAATGCCCGTAAGGGATCTAGACTCAGATCCTGTAGTTTATATCGTAAGATCATTTGACGTTAACAAACCTGGCATAGATGCGGAAAAGATTTCTGGCGGGGTCCTTGGATGCGCAGTTGTAAGGGGAAGATTGAAGCTCGGCTCTCAGATAGAAATAAGACCCGGAATAAAGATGAGCGGAAAATCAAAAAGAGAGACCTACGACCCAATAATTACTGTAATAAAAGAGATGAGCAACGGCACTGAAAAAATAACAGAGGCATTGCCGGGCGGTCTAATCGGGATATCAACAGAGATTGACCCGACTTTCACAAAGGCTGACGGCCTTGTAGGAAATGTTGTGGGACTAGAGGGAAAACTTCCTGCTGTAATAAGCAGCCTTACAATGAAGTACCACAAACTGAAGCGAGACGACCTGCCGGAACAGCACCTCGCTGACAACGAACCGCTCATACTTGGAATGGGAACAACAACAGTGCTCGGATACATAAAGAAGGTAAAGAAGGACAACATAAACATAGAATTGAAGCACCCGATAAGCGTAGAGAAGGGCGTGAAGATAGCGGTCATGAGGAACCTCGCCCACAGGTGGAGGCTGACGGGCTATGGACAATTAAGCTCAAGCTCCTGATAAGATGGAAGCAAATACAAAAATAGGGAAAATAGCAAAGGCTAATCCTGTCTCGGTTAGTCCTAGCACAAGCGCAAGGGCCGCGATGCGGCTCCTAGAAAGTTCGAACCTGTCCTTGATACCTGTGATCGATGATGATAGACTTGTCGGCATCGTGACAGAAGACCATCTAAAAAAAGCAAAGGATCTTGATTCGGTAAAAGTCGTGATGCACAGGCCGTTGTTCGTTGAGAAGGGAAAAAGCGTGGATTACGCGATAAAATACATAATGAAGCACGGAATAAACCGCGTTCCTATCGTTGAATCAGGAATAGGCATGCGTTGCATAGGAATAGTAAGCGCATCGGAGCTTCTCAAAGCAAAGAAGTCGATGCAAAAGTAAAAACTCTTTATTACTTCATGAGGACTATCTGTATTGCACTTACCTTTGACCTTGTGCCGTCCTCGTTCGTCAGCTCCTCGGATGAGGTCTTTATGCTCCTCTCCTTCAGTTCTGGCAGGAACCTGTTTACGACAATCTCCTTAACGTCGACTGCCCTTGAGATCGAGTTGCCCCTGGCCTTTATGGTGACCTCCTTCATCCCGTTGTTGAACTGCGTCACTACCGCAAGCACGTAATTCATTGTAGGCTTCCTGCCAATATATACAATGTTTTCCATCTTGTCTTCTCCCGTTAGATTTATCCCATGTTCAGTTTCGTTTGCCATTGGTATCACTCCTTTCTTTGTTTCAGATGATTAAGAAAATTTAGGAATCAAAGTATATATATGTTGTGCATCTTCAGGCCGCAGATATACACATCAATCACTTTACATACTCATTGTCCACGTAGCACCATTTCCATTTCCTGTCTGGGAATTCTGCCATCACATGATGGCCTGTCTTCTCTTGATGCTTTGCGGCGTGCCGTCCAGGCGATGAATCGCAACATCCGACATGCCCGCAACTCATGCACATCCTCAACTGTTCCCATCTTGTCCTGTCCTTCAGGCATTCCTCACACCCGTTTGGAGTTCTCGCTTCTATATTCTGGTCTAGTTCTCTTGCGTGTTCGCACACCATTGAATCACTTTAGCATAATTAATTATGGAGCCATCCTCTTTACAAGCTTTACCTCGTTCTCCACATTTATGTCCAGCCCCATCTCAAGAAGCGCCTGGAACGGGTAGGCGATCGATATCTCGCCGAGCAGCTTCGCCTCCTTCTCGAGCTCCAACTCCTTTGCGATGCCCATGTTCGCGCCTATGGATCTCCATATCCCTGCTAGTACGTCCCTGGTCAGCTGCAGCACCTGCTCCTTGTCAACAGCGCCGCTGCTTATCAGCCTTTTTGCCTCCTCCGTGTCCCACCTTGCCGGGCCGTTCTTGTCCTCAAACGCCTTTCCAAACGAGCGCATGAATTCCGGCGATACTGGATAAAACACGCGATAGAAGACAATGCCGAATGTCCTCGCATAAGAGTAGCGCAGGGTTATCCCGGTAGTTATCGTCCTGTCCTGCCACGAATCTATCTTTGATATCCGCTCAAACGCCTTTACCAGCGACTCTGGCTGCTCGCCCACGCTCTGCCCGAGCCCCTCTGTCAGGTTTTTTATGGCGCGTGTGCGCTTCAGGTCGATCTCCGCCATCTCAGCGTAATGGCTCTCATACTCCGCATTGTGGTCTGCGGAGCCTGTCGCCCACCTTTTCTCTATCTCAGCCATGTTCTGCTCACCGTAGAAGAACAGGTTGAGAAGTTTTAGTATCGTCGTGACCTTGAAGACCTTCCCGTTCGGCAGCTTCACCTCTGTCTTTGTCACCTCCCCCTTTTTCCTCTTTACATCAACAAGACTTATTACGAACTTAACTGCGCTAAGCGGGTTGTCCCTGGCGTACCTGTAAACGTAGGGCCTGACCCAATCAGGCACCTCGTACTTCTGCATCGTAGAATCGATGAGCTTATCCAACGGAAGCTTCAACGCATCACAATGTATATAACCCAGTTATATTCTTATGTCTTTTTCTTTGAGGTTCCTCTCCTCCTCCTTATGATGACCACGACAACTATGATTACAACAACCACGACCGCTGCTTCTATCTCTAGAGTGGAATTTCCTGCACCGCCGCTTGTAATGGCAACGAAGTAATTGTTTGATCCGGAGAACTGCTGGTTGATCGCACCGTTTGGCTGCTTCCACTGCTCGTATAGGGTCACAGGATAGTTGCCTGGCACTCCCGCATTATCAACGCTGATAAGGAATGTCACGTTCGTGGATGAGCCTGGCTGCAGGTCGCTTACATATGCTGTGCTCGCGATTGGAGTTATCGGGTATGTGGTCTGCAGGCTTAGCTGCAGCTGATCCGCAGCAGATGTTCCGTTATTGGTGACTCTGAACTGCACCGGCACATCTGTAGCCCCAACATTTACGGGAGCCCCTGTCGATCCTATATTGAACTGTGCAGCAGGGGCCACAGAGAGGGCGATATTCTGGTTATTGCTGAACCGCTGCTGCAGGTTGGAAGAGTAGTAGGTTGTGCTGGCGGCTATATTGGTCTGGCCTGTGTTCTGGGCAGAGACCAAGAGCGGCTCGGTAACTGACGATCCCTGCGTGAGATTAGATATGAAGAATGTGCTCACCGAGCTTAGGATGTTGATGCCACTGCCGCTGCTGACCACAACACTTACGTTCCTTGCGGTGCCGTAGCCCGTGTTCTCCACCTGGAGACTTATTGTCTGGTTGTGCCCGGAATAGAGTGCTGCAGGCTGTGAGCTTGCAACTACTACTTTTATCTCCGGCTTGTTGTTTACGTAGAAGCTGACTGGCATTGATGAAGAGGAGGTTTCTGTACCTGTTGCTGCATATACAAAATATTCGGCCGCGAAGTTTACCGTATAAACTCCAGAAGGTGTCGTGTTGGGTATCTGAATTGTATAATTGTAATACTTGGGGTTGAGTCCCGGGTTCAGCAGACCGATGATATGGCTGCTTAATGGTGATACGTTGAACAGCGGGTAGCTGCCGCTAGGCTGTATGGTTGCACCATAAAACCAGGTTTCGTACGCATTGTAGAGTTGGAACTTTATCGTTGCATTGCCGCCGGCCACAACCGGATTCGGGGAAACAGATAGGTTGGTCAGCGAGACCGCGCCCTGGTACTGTGCACCGACCATGCCGCTAAGTATCATAACGGCGGCAAAGGCCAGAAGGAAATATTTTGTCTTCATTTATTCACCAATAATCATTATACATCATAGTTTCTTGCTTGAGTTATTGAATAGGAAATATGCCAGAGTTACCATCACACCGGTGAAGAAAAGCAGTATAAAAGTGGTTGAGAGCAGTGTGGCTATCGGAAGGGAACCCTTTATCATTATGTCCCTGACCGCGTTTACGGCGTAGTATAGTGGATTTACCTCAACAACCGGCAGCAGGAAGCTAGGCAGCAATGTAACCGGGACGAATGCTCCTGCTAGGAATGAAAGCGGCAGGGTCAGGGTCTGCGCGACTAGCGCGTATGTCTGGAGCTGCTTCATTCGCGCGGCAAGCGCTATGGCGAGTGCGCTGAAGCCCAGCCCGACAAGGAAGACTATCCAGATAAGCTCCACGAATCCTATAACCCCGGCCGCTATGGTTGCACCGTACAACAGGCCTATCGCCAGGCCTATGTAGGCAGATAGTATGGATTGGAATGTACCGTATGCTATCTTACTGAGTAGAATTGAAAACTTGTTTATTGGAGTGGTAAGGAAGGCCTTGAGGTTGCCCAATTCCCTATCGCTCAGGAGCGTGAAGCCGGAAGTGAACACGGCGCCAAACGAGGCCACCATGATAAGAATGCCACCCACCACGAAGCTGAGGTAGTTGCTGCTGGCTCCGTATATGTAGTTGGACACCACAGAGACAAGGCTGCGGCCTCCTCCGGGAACCGATGAGGCGCTTGCAGTTGCGCCCAGCTGCGATGCGGCAGAATCGACCCTTGAGGCGGCGACTTCCGAGGACTGTGGCTGCGAGTTGTCAAGGTAAACGTATATGCTCCTACTTATGCTACTTGAGAATCCAGATGGTATCACCACAATTGCAGCGACCTTGCCTTCCGAGAGAAGGGTCGTGGCCTCCTGCTGAGTGGTCTGGCTGATTATTACGACTGAGCCACCGCTCTGGAGCAGGTTTGTGAAATTCAGCGCGCCGGCGCCGTTGTCGTAGTTCACCACTGCTATCGGGACGTTCTTGGGCGTGCTGCCGAAGCTTCCGAGCAGGAGTATGAATATGATTGGGAATATCAACGACCTGATTATGTTGACCCTCAGGTTCTTCTTGAATATGAGCAGCTCCCTGAGCAGAAGCGTCGATGTGTCTCCTAGCAGGCTCATATCATCTTCGCCCCACCATCATACCCCCTCTTGCGCTCTTGAAATCGCCCTCAGTATCCCTCACCTCTGAGCCGGTCAGCTTGAGGAAGACATCGTCTATTGTTGGCTCATGCATGCTTATGTTGGATATTTTTATCTTGTTGGCAGTTATCGCCTTGATCAGCTTCTCTATCTTCTCGGTGGCATTGTTTCCTCCTGGGGCCGTAACCTTGTTGGTAAGGACCTGCGGCTCAAGTCCAGCTTTCCTGAATACGGTAGCGACCTTCTGCAGGTCGTCCTTATCGGCGGACACCTCGATTACGTTGCTCATCCCTATCTTTTGCCTCAGCTCGCTCGGCGTGCCGAGCGCTATCAGCTTCCCGTGGTCGATTATGCCGATCCTGTTGCAGAGCTGGTCGGATTCCTCGAGATACTGGGTAGTAAGCAATATGGTTATGTTCTGCTCCTTGTTTATCTTTCGCAGCAGGTTCCAGATCTTCGTCCTGTTCTGGATGTCCAGGCCGGTGGTGGGCTCGTCGAGCAGCAGCACCTTTGGTGCGTGCATCAGCGACTTGGCGGTCTCCAGTCTTCTTTTCATTCCGCCGGAGAAGGTGCCCGCATATGCATGCCTGAAGCTGGTCAGGTCGGCAAGATCGAGCGCGAAGTCTATGTCCTTCTTGAGCTCTGATGGGGCAATGTGGTAGAGCTTGCCGAATATCATCAGGTTCTGCTCCGCGGTCAGCTCTGATTCGACAACGGTCTCCTGCGTCACGATGCCCATCTCATTCCTGGCCTTTGTGGGTTCCTTCTGCATGTCTATGCCGTTTACCAGCACCCTTCCGGATGTCGGGTCTATTAGGCCCAGAATCATGTTTATCGTTGTGCTCTTGCCCGCCCCGTTCGGACCGAGAAGACCGAAGATCTCGCCCCTCTTTATGTTAAGATTGAGGTCGTTGACGGCGGTCAGCTTGTCGAACTGCTTGACCAGGTTCTGTATCTCAATAGCATAGTCGGCCATATAATATTACCCTACGATTTCCATTAGTTCTTTCATGCTCTTCATGAACAGCATCTTTGAATTCTTTAGTGCGTTTTTTCCATGTGCTGTTATGTAATAATATTTCTTCAATCGCCCACCCTCTATTTTTGATTTTACCCTTATGTATCCAGATTTTTCTAACGCCTTAACTGTATTATAAGTGTCATTTTTTACGTCAAGGCTGTATTTTTTTAAGAACCCAGAGAATTTGCTGTGCTCCAGTTCCTTTATCAGGGCGTATGAATAGACCTCACCTTGCTCGATTCTCCTGAGTAGCACAAGTTTGAGCACTATATGCGACATGTCCTTGTTCATGAATGGGTGCCCGTAATCGTACTTACTTGCGTTACCACTTGATTTAGCCAATATATCCCCAATACGGTATAGTTTAAATCTAAACTATATTACTTTTAAGCCTAAAGGTATAAATAGTTTACTAGAAACCGGCGTGCTAGAATTTATCCTAGTTTGCCTTGCTCCTTGGTGTAAAGGAGCATGCTCTCGAATATCCTTGATACTTGGCCTGCCCTTATTCCGTAGACTGATTTTACTCCTCTCTTGTTTGCAAGTTCGATCAATCTCTGGGTAATTATTCCATCGAATACCACGACCTCTATGTCGTTCGCATCCTGTATCGCCTGTATCAATTCCCTTATCGGAACCTCTGAGACCATGTGTCCGCCGTGATCATAAAGCCTTCCGCGCAATGTGTTGTGCAGCTCTGTCAATGAATCTATGTACCTTGGATCAGCACCTGCCATGTCTTTTCCCCCTACTGTTGGCAATGCATCAGCTCCGTCTGGTCCGCTGCTATTGCTGCTCATGTCTTTGATTCCAAGTTCTGAATCCATCCTCATTGGCTCCACTCTCTGTTGCTGCGGAACCTCCTTGTTCAGCATCTTCCTTGATATCTCTGAAGGGCTCAATATGCTTTTGTCCCTCTCCTGCATTCTCGGCGCTGCGCCTCTTGAATCAAATGATTGCGTTGGCCTTGAATCCCTTTGCTGAACCGGTTGGCTTGGTACAGATGATGCCTGGCTCTGTGCTGGAGCTGGTTGTTGCATCTGTTGTGAAGGTGCAGGTCTTGAATCCCTCCTGTTGTCATACCTGTCGTGCCTTCCACCGTTCTCTCCGCCTATGCTCCTGAGCTTTGGTATTACCTGGTCTATCGGTACTCTTGCCCTCAATGCCTTTATGATGTCCTTCCTTGTGAGTTCTTCAACTTCCTTTCCGTCCGGTGCTCTGACTACGAAGTCTACATCACACACATTGAGAAGTCCTCTCAATATCATGTCGCCTCCTCTGTCTCCGTCAAGGAATAGCGTTGTTTCTTTTGACTTTGAGAGGTCTATTACCGTCTTTGGTATGTTTCCTGTTGCTCCCCCAACCGCTATACAGTTGGTTATGTCGTTCTTGAGCAGGTTGATTACGTCAGCTCTTCCCTCTACAAGTATTACCTCGTTGCTGTCAGCGATATCTGGTCCTGCTGGCAGGTTGTCCGGTCCGTATGTTGTTACAACGCTTGACTTTACATCAGTCTCTACCAGCTCGCTTATCTCCTTGCTATCTGGCATCTCCGTAGTTAGCAATGTCTTAAGCAGGTCCTTTGCCCTCATCACTATCTTCCTTCTCTTCTCGCTCCTTGTGTCCTCGATCTTGTTGACCTTGAATACGGTCTCGAACGGACCTACCCTGTCAACAGACTCAATCGTGGCTCCAAGTATGCATGTTTCCACTCTCCCCAATGATGATGGCAGGAAAAGCTTTCCGAATGTCTTGTTGCCCTGACTGGATGCATCTATCTCAATCCTTCCTATCTTTCCATTCTTCTGGAGCTCCCTGAGATCCAGCCCTCCACCTAGAAGCCCTTCGGTCTGTCCGAATACCGCTCCTATTATGTCGGGTTTTTCCGCCAGGCCCGATATCTCGAATCGTGCCTCTACCATGTACTTTACTATATCAATGTAAGTTTTTGCCATTAACACACCGTTTGTGTTAGAACAGCCATAGAACTAGTAGTAGGTTATCTGTCCCATCCGTCTTCCGAATCTGATAGAGAGCCCAAGCTAGGCGACAAATTAGTTTGCCTTAAAATTAAATGTACAACCTCCATCAAATACACCTTCTACATGAGTATGACTATTTTAACTAGTATAATAAGCAAGAATATGCTTATAAGCCTTGTGTATGCGTTTGCTAGTTGTCGTTGAATTCCCTGAACCTTATGTTGATATCAATAAATTCAAGTGTCTTCTTTGTGGTCCTGCGTATGTCATCCCTGAAGTTACTCTTTTTCTTGAAGAAGCGCTCTATCTCATCCCTTGTCCTTTGGTCATCTACGATTGTTAGAGCATCAAGGAAGTTGTCAAGACCTCCCATACCCCTATCATACATGCCCATAAGCTTCTTCCAGTTCTTGGAGACCCACGGCCATATGATCTTCTTGCCGTTCTCGTGCGTTGAGATAATGTACGGTATGGCATAGACATACTGCAGTCTTATGTCCTTTGAGAATGTGTATTTCAGGGCCTTATCAACAATCACTGGGTTCTTGAAGCTTGCTATTGCGCGCAAGAACCTTATTTTCTCCTCGGGGTTTTCCTCCTTTTTGTAAAGGCTTACGAATTTTTCATATGTTGCCATGTTGCCGACCCAAGCGTTGGTGCTGTATATTGCGTTTCTTATGTTGGAGTCTATGGCCCTCCCGTTCTTCAGGTATTGTTCAAAAAGTTCCTTTGCTTTGTTCACCACTACCTTGTCCTCCATGAATCCGAGGCTTGAAAGCGCAGCAGCCCTCAATAACGTTGCCGCGTTGGTCTCCTTTTCATCTCTTTCCCAACCCAATCTCGCAAGCGCACGGTTGTGGTATTTCGAATTTACCTTATTGACGCGCTTTAGTATCAACTTGTTTTCCAATAAAAGCATTGAGAGGGCATTGAGATGGCCTGAGACACTAAGGTCGAGCGGGAACTTGCAGTCCATGCAGTATCTTTCCACGAAGTCGAGGTATTTGCCTACCTTTATCTTGCAGCCCCTTGCAAGGCTGTACAGATCGTTCTCTATTCCCCAACCATCCAGTGGACTTAATTTTCCCTCTCTGATGAGCATTCCCAGTTTCTGGAGTATGGCATCAGGATATTTCACCCTGTAAAATCCCTTTTGTAAGTAATTCAGTTTTATATATTCAAGGCCCTCTTCCTTCATCACCATCTTCTTCTTGTCGAAAAGCATCAGTCCCTCCTGCTTTCCTCTCTCTGATTTTTTGACATAATGTATCGGCACGGGCCATACGCTCGGGTAATCCTTATTCAGGAGCACGAATCGCTTTTGCTCAAGACCCAGCTTTCCGTCTGCGTATTTCACCTCTATCGCAGGATAGCCCGGATTGTTTATCCAATAGCTTGCGATCTTGTCAAACTTCTGCTGGTTCTTGCTGCTTTTTGCAACCTTGCTTATCGCGTTCCAAAGGTCGTGCCTTGTCGCGTTTGAGTAGGAAAACTCTTTCATATAGCTGTGCAATGCCTTCCTGAAGACGTCGGCTCCCGCATAGTCCTCAAGCATAGTCAATACGCTTGAGCCTTTGTTGTAAGTTATGTCAGGGTCGAATGCCTCTGCCGTATCTCCTGGGCTGTTTACCTCTACCCCTATGGGCCGCGATGCCCTAAGCTGGTCTGCGCCAAGCGCGCTCGCGGTTCTTCCCAGTACTGCCTGTATTCCCATCTGCCATTCCGGGAAGACATCATCCATTGCCTTGTATGACATGAATGTTGCAAAGCTCTCATTTAGCCAAAGGTCATCCCACCATTTCATTGTTACCAGGTCACCAAACCACTGGTGTGCAAGCTCGTGGGCGGTCAGCTCAGCAATCCTCTGCTTTCCGACTACCGATGCGGTTTTTTTGTCAGCCAAAAGCCCAAATTCTGCATATGTTATTGCGCCCCAGTTTTCCATGCCTCCTATTGCAAAATCAGGAACGGCTATGAAATCCATCTTCGGCAAAGGGTATCTAAGGCCGAAGTAATCTTCATAGTACTTCATGAACTTCTTGCCATAATCTAGTGCAATCTCACCAAGTTTTATTTTTCCTGGTGTGGTTATCACATTCAATGCGATATTTCTGTATTTGCCCTCAAGCTTGTCGAATTCGCCTATACCGAAGTAAAGCAGGTAGGATGACATCTTCGGCGTCTTTTGGAAACTCACGAGTTTTTTGCCACCCATTACCTTTGAACTCTTTTCAGGCATGTTGGACAGAACAGTAAGTTTCTTGTCTACAAGGAAGGAGAGGTCGAATGTTGCCTTGAAATTTGGTTCGTCAAAACACGGGAATGCCTTTCTCGCATCTGGTGCCTCAAATTGTGTTGTAAGTCCAAAATGGTCCTTTTTACCCACCTTATATCTGGTCCTGTAGAAACCGGCAAGCTTGTCCCCATTGACGCCCTCAAACTCGATCTTAAGGTTTGCCAACCCTGATACTGCATTCTTGAAAGTGAAGATTGCCCTTTCCAGTTTCTTATCCAGTCTTACCTTGGCATTCTGTGCCTCCTTGCCCTTTACTAGCATGACACTTTTAATTTCAAGACCTACGGCGTTTACCGCAATGACGCTTGTTCTCTTATTTATCTTTATCGAGATTGTCTCAGAGCATTTGTATTTGAAGGTCTTAAGGTTCGGTTCAAATCTAAGCGTGTAATCCAAAGGCACTACATTTTCTCCAAGGGTTTGTCTTTTTTCTACCATACAATCACCGTATAAATCCAGTTAATCATAGAAACAATTATTTAAATCATTATCGCATTGGTCTTTTTGACTATAACGTCATCCTCTATCCTCACTCCGCCAAATCCAACAATGTATATGCCTGGCTCGTTACTAACTACCATGTCCAACTTTAATTTTTCTTTTACTCCCTGTCCAAGTCCGGGTCCGAGATCATGGACATCCAACCCGACAGCATGACCAAGCGAATGGATGAATTTCCCTTTGTATTTGCCATCTGCCGCATTATTTATGTAGTTTTCAGCGATCATGTGGACATCGTTTCCAGAAACACCCTCTCTTATCTTTTTGAAGGACATCAGTTGCGCATGTTCTACGATCCCATGTATCTCTTTGAAGCGCTTGTATCTGGTCGAATTCTTGTCCGGCTTAAACATGAAAGTTCTTGTGACATCCGCGCAATAATTGTTGTACTTTGCACCATAATCTATCAGCACTATGCTGTTCCGACTCAGTTTAGTGTTGTCCGGCATATGGTGAGGCAAGGCTGCATTGGCATTAAACGAAACTATCGTATTGAATGCTGTTCCGTTTGCCCCGTTCTTCATCATTATATAATCCAGTTTTCCAGCAACTTCCTTTTCTGTCATCCCTACTGTCAGACCTTTTTGAACTTCAAGCAATGCCTGTTTTGATATTTTATTTGCAGTTTTTATGTTATGTAATTCGGTTTCATCCTTTACAGATCTGGCGATATATAATGCTTTTGATATATCAACCAGTTTTTTTGGTTTTGTTATCTTTCTGATCGCTTTATAATACTTATATGGCAAGAAAGACGAATTTACTCCGACAACCTTGGATTTCATGTACTTTTTCATAATCTTGTTTATCTCTTTTCTGCTGTCTATCTTTTTGACAATCATCTCTTTTGACCGTTGCTCCTTTGCAATCTGGTACTCAAGCTCTGAAACTGGCAATATCATTTTGTTTCTTGTTACTATCAATGTGTTGTACTCAAACTCTCCGCTTGTGAAACCCGTAAGATAAAAGAAATTGCTGTCATGGTTGTCCGTGTTCATAAGGAACACTACATCCACGTCTGAATTGTCAAATATCTTTTTTGCTTTTTTGGAAAAATTAGACACTCTTACAACCATTATCCCTATGACTAACATTTAATTACAAAGGTGTTAATTTAAACCTTGTGTAAGAATTCTATATAGGTTTAAGCTAAAGAGTAAACCTCGGATTAAACAGGTCGAATCAATGAAAATAGCGTTTGTTTCTGATGCGGTATATCCATGGAATGTGGGAGGCCTCGAGACTCTGGAGAGCACGGAGTCAAAGGAGCTTGCAAAGAGGCACGAGGTCCACTTCTTCTCATTGAGATGGCCGGGAATGGGCAAGGACTTCAGGCAGAACGGGATATTTTACCATACCCTGCATGGCATAACCACTGAGAAATTCTACAGGCACGGAAGGAGATCAATACGAGAGGCGCTGATATACGCAGTCGGCCTAGGCAGGATATTCTTCTACAAGTTCGATTATATACAGGCTAACGAGTTCCCCATTGTGCACATACCTGTGCTCAAGCTCTACTGCTGGTTCAGCGGCTGCAAGCTCATACTCGACATGTTCGAGATATGGAACAAGGACTACTGGATCAGCTACCTTGGACCTATTGCCGGCAGGCTCGCCAGTTCCTTTGCGTCATGGGCGATAAAGGGCGCTGATGCTTACATCGCCTGTTCAAGCGTCACAGCTGCGGACCTTGCCAAACTTGGCGTTGATAAAGAAAGAATACACGTATTCGCACCTGTCATAGATTTGAAGGAACTTAAGGGCATAAAGGCCAGGAAAAAGGAGAAGACCGCAATATTCTCAGGCCGATTCATAAAGGATAAGGGCCTGGACAGGTGGCTTATTGCCATGAGCGCAGCACGAAAAAAAGTTCAGGGAATGAAAGGGGTAATAATAGGCAGGGGTCCTGAAGAGGAAAACCTGAAGCATCTAATAAAAAAGCTCAAGCTTGAGGGCGTTGTTGAATTAAGGGATTTCTACCAAGGGGAGAGCAAGGACAAGCTTTACCAGCGCATAAAGGAATCGAAGCTGCTGCTCCAGATGTCATCGCGGGAGGGCCTTAGCATAATAGTGCTTGAGAGCCTGGCTCTGGGAACGCCGGTCCTGCTTCCAGATTATACCCCGATACCAAAGGAGGTGAAGGAGATGTGCATAGTAAAGGATGAGGCCAGCCTGCCCAATGCCATAGTCGAGATACTGAACAGCAAGGACAAGGGCAAGTACATAATAAACCCGGAAAAGATAAATAATTTCTCAGTTGCAAGCACAAATGCGTTCTATTCGGGTCTTTTCAGGAAGTTAGAGAAAGGGAGCTGATACAATGAAAATACTAAATTCGATGCCGCCGTACAACCTGTTCGGGCTTGAGGAGCAGGACTACAAGAAGGCAAAGGTAGTCGCGTTCCCCGTGCCTTATGATTCTACCACAACGTACAAATCTGGCACCAGGGACGGTCCACATGCGCTTATCGAGGCAAGCAGGAGCATAGAACTGTACAGCGAAGAAACAGGCACGGACATAAGCAAGATAGGGATTTACACCACAGAGGAGATAGCGCCGGACTTCAGCTCGCCAGAAAACATGGTCAAAAGGATAGAGAAGGAAATTAGGCCAGTACTAAATGACAAGAAGATACCTTTGCTTATCGGTGGAGAGCACACTATATCATTGGGCAGCCTTAAAGCGCTCTCAACACCCACAAACAGGTTCACATTCCTGCATTTTGACGCGCATTCAGATTCAAGGGACACTTTCATGGACAGCAAGTTCTGCCACGCATGCGTAGTTGCAAGGGCCAGCGAGATCTGCGACTGCTATAGCGTTGGCATAAGAAGCATAGATGAGCCCAGCGTCAAGAAGCACGGAAAGAACATGCTCTACATGAAGGACATCCACGAGATGAAGACGGTAGACATAGTAAGGTCCATAATAGAAAGGACCAGAGACAGCATCTACCTTAGCGTTGATCTCGATGTCCTTGATTCCAGCGAGATGCCGAGCGTTGGGACCCCAGAGCCTGACGGACTTAGCTTCTATCAGTTAAAAGAGATAATGAAAGGAGTAGTCAAGAAAAAGAACGTTATAGGGATGGACTTCGTGGAACTTAACCCGATACCCGGGCTAATAGCACCCAATTACCTTGCGGCAAAGCTGGTTTACCTTGCGTTGGGATTCGCATTCCAGGGCAAGAAATAAAAATTCCATCATAAGTACTTGACTATTCTCTGAGGCCTTCTAGCTTCTTATGTAGCTCATCAAAAACTAAATTTTTTTTCTCTTGACTCAAATGGAATACTGTCTTCAAAATGGCCTCGTTTGTAATCGTAAATATATAGTTTAATTTTATTATACTGTCCTGTGCAGCACCCTCTTTTATGGATATGCGTATCCCTTTCATCTGCAGGTTTGTTGTTATCCCTGCTATAATTATGTTTCCCAAATCCTCAAATAGTACCAACGCAGGCCGTATTTTAGACCCTTGGCTATCTATAAATTGCATCCTTGTTAATACCACATCCCCAGCTTTAGGCACTCTCCCACGCTGTGTAGTCTCCCGTTCCCCACAACTCTTTCATTTTGGCTTTTTGGGCCTCTTGGGTGAACTTATCGAATTCCCTTGTCTCCTCCGCGGCCTTTATAAGGTTCAGGATTACCTCATTGTAAGTTTCTCTCGGATATTTTTTAATGTGCTTCAAAGCTTTTACAACTGATTTATTTAGCTGTACTGTGGTTACATCCTCTTTAGTCATTATATATCACCTATAGTAAATATATAACTGGCTATATATAAAAAGCTTCCTGTTGGGAACTATTCCAGGCGCTTGATTATGTGATATCCGAATTGTGTCTTGACCAGTCCCGACACTTGCCCCTTCTGAAGTGCAAATGCGGCCTTCTCAAACTCTTTTACCATTACCCCATGTCCGAATATTCCAAGGTCCCCTCCATGTTTCTTAGAGCCGTCTATAGAGTACTGTTCTGCAAGCTTGCCGAAGCTCTCTCCCTTTGCCAGCTTGTCAAGGACCTCCTTGGCCACGGATTCCTTTGTCACCAATATGTGCGCACATCTTATTTTGTCTGCCATATAACCACTCTAAGAATCTCAAGCGCCGTAGGTCTCCCTTATCCTAGAAATGACGGCCGGCGATTCGCCAGCGCCTAGATGGTACATCCTGCCAAGCCTTTTGTAAGATTCCTTTATCTTCCTGCTGCGGTTTTTAATGAAGCTCTTCCTGTTGAGTACCCTAACGTGCTTGATCGTCCTGCGGATAGACCTTTTCTTGCCGAACCATTTGTGGCTGAACTTTATGGTGTCCACAATGCCCGAAGCAGGCGTATAGCTGATTACAACATACGTTAGGTCCTTGATGAATGCCTTGTGTTCCATGCTCAGGTGAAACCTGCCGCTGAAAATACCCATGATTATCCCTAGATGGAAATCGATGAGAAAGGCTAAAAAGGGGCTTCTTATTTAAATTTAGTGGCAGTATCAGTCAAGTGCCTAAAGATTAAAGTGGGCCCGTGGAGAATCGGACTCCAGATCTTCTCCGTGTGAGGGAGACGTCTTACCATTCGACTACGGGCCCCCATATTCATCTCAGGCTGTTGACCTTTGCCGCAACTATGAAATCATTTATCGAAAGTCCGCCTATTGCATGCGTGCTTAAGACCAGCTTTACTTTATTCCAATCGTGTAGGATTATATCTGGATGATGACCCTCTCTTTCTGCTATTGCTCCGACTTTGTTGATAAATGTCAGCGCTCTCTTGAAGTCCTTGAACTTCTTATCAATCGTTATGTCGTTTCCGCTTAGTTTCCAACCTGGCGCAAACTTGAGGTATTTTGCCGCCTCTGACTTTTTCATCGGCTTGGTGCCGCCTTCGCACGGCTTGCATCTCTTGTTCTTTAAGTCCATGATATAGACACGCATTTTGATTATAAATAGTTTGCGAATCAGAGGCTGAAGTATTCCCTGAATTTGTTCGTCGTCTCTATCCTTTTGGTCCTGCCGACCTTCATGGTCCTTATGAACTCCTTATCAAGGAGTTCCTTCACGTGGTCGTAGGTAGAGCTTCCGAATGCCTTCACTACGCTGTTCTGCATTACCGGCTCGTTCTTGCTGATGTAGGCGAGTATCCTGAGCGAGCTTTTTGATATGTCGGGAGTTCCTGCGAGCGAGTTTACCCTCTCAGCATATTCGTTTCTTATTCCAAGGGCGTATTTCTCCCCAACCTTCGATATTATCAACGAGCTGTCCCTGTTCTGGTAATCAGAGATTAGCTCCTCAAGTATTTTTTTGACATGCCCCACCGAGCCTATTCCGACCGTCTGCGCTATCTCCTCCATTCCCATCGGCCTTCCCGATACGAAGAGCGCCGCCTCGACAGTTTTCTTGTAGTCTACGCTACTTGGCTTTCCCTCCATCCTTACCATCGTTTAGCTTCACGAATATCTCGTTGAAGAACTGTTCCTGCATGAGTATTATCTCCCCTTTGTGCGCCAGGAAGAGCAAAGGCACGAACAGCCCCAAGAGGATTCCCTCTATGGATTTAAAGCCACTTGAAAGCTTGGCGAATGTTGTAAGGCCCTCCCTGTCTACATTCTCGTTTACCAGTTTCGATACGTGCGCTATCTTCTGGTCTATGTCATCTTTCTCTATCTGCATGTTGATAGGCTCGGCGCGCTGCCTTACTATGGTTTCTCTCCTCTCATTTATCTTTATTGCATCTCCCAATGCGTCCATCAGTTCGCCGAGCGTTACTTTCCTCTTCGGCTGCAGTCTCAATCTTGGAACAAGGTTCGGTATCTCCGGAATCACTCGCCCCTGTTGGATTGCATCCTCGATAGGTATGGGCTCCTCGATAGGGAGTATGCTTATCGTCTCGCTTTTCATTCGTAGCAGTATCGAGGCCGCGAGTATTATGTTCGCAGGTATGTGCAGGTCCATGACGCGCATCTTCTTGACCGCGTCTATGTAGCTGTCCACTACCTTTATTATGTCGATGTCCCATGGGTCAAGCCTGTTCGTATCTACAAGCTCCATGAGGAGCTCTCGCCATGTTGCGTTCTTCACGAATTCCTGAAGATTCAAGCCACTACTATAAGTAGAGCCTTCCTGGCCGTTGGTCATCAGGAATTATACAAGAGCTAGCTATTTATTTATATCGCTGGAGCCCCCATTACTGTCAGTATCGCTATTTTACAAGAAGATAATCCAAAACTATCTCTGATTCGGTGGGGGAATAGGGCCTTACTACCCTTTTCTCAATCAATTTTACTCGATAGCCCTTCTTCTTCGAATGCTCCTGAACCTTCCTATAGACCGCCTTGAACGGATCTGCGGCATTGGAGAAGGCATAAAGATGCACTACCGCTCGCCTTTTTGCAACTTTATACGCCTCATCAAGGAAATCAAGGCTCGACTTCGGCAACGGCATTATTATCCTATCGGCAAAGTTCTTGTAATCCGCAGCTTTTTTCCTCACATCGCCAAGCACGGCCTCAACGTTGTCGGTTTTGTTGAGCTTTATATTTTCAAGGGCGTATTTGTACCCGAATCTGTTGAGCTCAATGGCGACTACCTTTGACTTTTTGAAGTTCTTTGCTATCTCTATTGCAAACGGCCCTATACCGGAAAACATAACCATTACATGCTCCCCGTCCTTGACCAGTTTTAGTATTCTTGACCTTTCGAACGACAGTCTGTTCGAGAAATATACCTTCCTGACATCGAATCTGAAAAGACAGTTGTTTTCCCTATGATTCGCAATGAAATTTTTCCTGCCAGAAATGTACCTTACCTTCCTTATGCGGTATTTGCCAGAGACAGCTCCGGCTTTTGCCAGCACCGTCTTTATGGTGTTGTTTGATCCCATGAGTATCTCCGCTATTTTCTTCTCATTCTTTTTTGTTCCCCTGAACTCTATTATTGCGATGTCTCCCATCAGGTCGTACCCCCTTGACAGCTTTGCAAACTCCCTTTTGCCTATTGTGTCCACTATCTGCTGCTCGTAAGCTTTGTTCCAGCCATCTTTGCCCTTTTTGTTGTCCATGCCTGACACGCGACCTACCCAAAAGCTTTATAGTCCTACACGTATAATATCTAGTGTTAATAAAACAACTCAGCTTTGGCTATGTTATTACATTATATTTAAGATTTTAAGTGGTTTAGTTGTATTTTGTAGTGAAGGTCACATCGGGTCAGGAGCGCATTGCCGCGAATATCTTGCAGAACAAGGTATCAAAGACGGATCTCCCCATATATTCTATTATAGTTGTAGAGGGGGTTCGCGGCTACATAATACTTGAGTCTGAGGACGAGGTATCAGCAAGGCAGTTCGTGACTAAGGGCAGGAGCATACGCGGAGTGCTTCCGAAATCGCTCAGCGAGGAGGAGGTAAACAAGCTCATAGAGGTAAGGAGCCACGCTGTCGGCATCGAAAAAGGCGACACAGTAGAATTCACAACTGGTCCATTCAAGGGCTACAAGGCAAAGGTGCTCAAGGTGGACGACCTCAAGGATGACATAACCGTAGAGCTTCAGGACGTTGTAGTGCCAATACCTATAACTACAAAGATGAACACAGCAAAGGTAATACAGAAAGCAAGCAAAACGTGATAATATGGCCGAAGTAACAATAGCTGGACTAGTTGAGGGAGGTAAGGCGACATCAGGAGCACCATTCGGGCCAGCGCTTGGCCCATTGGGAGTAAACATAAATGCCATAATAGCGGAGATAAACGACAAGACCAAGCAGTATGCTGGAATCAAAATACCTGTGAAGGTAATCGTTGATGGCGGAACAAAGACCTATAGGATAGAGGTAGGGGCACCCCCAACAAGCGCACTTATACTAAAGGAGATAGGGATTTCTACAGGCGCAAAGGCAAAGGGCGAGGTAGTCGGCAACATAACCATGGAGCAGATAAAGAACGTCGCCAAGGCAAAGGAATCCAAGATCTACGGCAACACGCTAGGCCAGCGCATAAACCAGATACTCGGGACGTGCAACAGCATGGGAGTCACCTGCGACGGACAGAACGCAAGGGATGTCATAAAGAAGATAAAGTCTGGCGAACTGAAGCTGTAGGCCTGCTATTTCTCAGAATGTGACCAATGACTTAGACGATAGTCTATGCGACTTAGCAAAGTATATATATTAAAAAAGCCCAAATCATATTGAGCAACATGTCGACCAGAGAAAAGAAAAAGGACGCGCAGACCGGGAGCGAAGTTCTATCGAACAGACTCACCGAGGCCGCAGATGACATACTCAAGAAGACAAAATCCCTGACAGACTCTTTCAAGCAGATCAAGAATGCGGTCGGCAAGGATAACGTTGCCGATGATGCATACGCGCACCTAAAATCCAACCTGGACGGATCAGACATAAAGAAGAATGCAAAGGACCTTGGGATAGCAATATCGGTCGCGATAAGGGATGCAAATCTGCAAAGAGCCGGCGACCTTAAGTCACTTAAGGGATTCATTGATGCAAAGGAGCGCCCATTTATCAAACAGCTTGAGATATCGGACCAGATGCTGGAAAAGCTGAAGGATCTCACAAGCGAATCAAGAAAGCTCAGAATGGAACTTGCAAAGGGCCAGGCAAACCCGCAAATCCTGTTCGAGAAGATAAACAGGGAGATAAACGACCCTCTTGCAGACCATCCGCAAGACATCTATCTAGGCCTGATTATCAGCGAATTTGTATCGAGGAAATTCAACGAGGTCAAAGAGGCGATAAACAACGGCGAAACAGACAGGGCAAAATCCATACTACAGAAATACTCCGATGCAAAAGAGGTGGAAAACGAATTAATTAACGGGCCGTCGGTCCAAAGCATGGATACCAATCAACAGTCTGATAAGAGACCCCAAAGTGAACAACTTATACAAGTAAAAAACGAAAAAGCCCATGAAGCCCTAGAGCCAGTGCAAAAGCCCCGCTCATCAAAGCAGGAACCTCCTGCTGAAGAGCACCGAAAGACACGTCCAAAAGTATACGGGAAGGTACCAAGGTCCCAATGGCCTGCCGGAGACTGGGTGTCCCATGTAAAGGATTACTACAAACACTTCGCCGTATGGGCGGAGTTGAACGAACAGGAAAAAGAAAGAATGGAGGGCATGATAAAAGAACTGAACAAAACAAATTCCATGTCTACCGCGCTAGACCTTTGGAGGGCGATAAACACAAAATGGGTAGAAAGAACCAACAGCCTGGTGGACCGCAGGATCAAGGACGACTTTGCAGAGGAGATAAAAAACGCCGCTACATCAGAGGAAGCAACAAAAACGGGTAGGAGAATGCTGGTGCACCATGCAAATTATTATAAGTACCAAATTGCCGGACTTTTTGATGATGAACTTGTGGCCCGGCGCAATGAGATAGCCGAAAAGATAAAGAAAGGAACGGCAAATCTTGATGATTTCAAATTCCTTTTCGACCACAGCGTCGGCGAAAGGCTTCATGCCGAATTCGTTGCAAGGTCTAGACTCCGGAAAGCCGAAGAAAAAGATAGGGAAAGGCTAGAGGCCGAGTTGAGGAAAGAGCTAGAGATAACCTCAAAATTCTTTGCGGAGCTAACAAAAGAGCCCATCGGATTGTATAAGCCAATCGTAGCATCAGCGGAGACCTATTCCACTAGACATTTCTACGAGCACTTCAACCGAATGAATGAGGCTGACGAAAATCATGATTATCTGAACAGGGAGGACGACCTAATGTGGGCCTATATGTTTAGGGTCTCTTTTGTCGCATGGAAACAGAACAAGTTGACTGACGCTGATAAAGGCTCCCCTCCTCCGCTCGAATTTCCAGATATCTCTGCGGATGCAAAAACGGAAAGAAAAATAGGATTTACGAATTAGTTGGTTCTAAAATTAAAGTCATTCCTTCCTTATGAGGGTTTTTATCTCGCTGGTGAGCCTGTTTATCTCCCGGATCTCTTTCTGCTCGCCCGCGGTAAGGTTGGGCCCCCTCTCGCTTATGCTCTGCTCTATCGCCTCCAGCAGCTCCACCCATTCCTCCGCGTCCTCCCTTATTATCTCCAGCACCGCCTTGTCCTCCGAGAAGAGGTTCAGCAGCCTGAGTATCTTTTCGTTGTCCTGTATCTCTTCTTTCTTGCCAAGCTTGTAGTTTATGTGATCCCTGAGCTCCCTCACCGCGTCCATGCTGACCTCCTTGTTGTCGGCTATCACGCTGTCAACGTCCTTCACCAGGTTTATCATAAGTCCGTGCAGCTTCCCGAAAAGCCCGTCAAGCGACATCTCTTTTACGTCCTTCACCATGCGAACCACTATGTATAAATTAAAAGAATAGATAACTTATTAAAGGCATGATTAAAATATTTTACTGTCATTTTTACAAACGCCTTAACCTGAAGAATTCCATCTCACATAGGCCCCAGTGGTATATTTGGAAGAGCAAAGCAATATTATAAGGAAACTCGTATTCAGGCTCGTCAAAAAGCATATAGCGGGATCAACAAGCAGCGCAGTCCTCAATGTTGTAAGGGATTTGAACAACAGGGGATTCCATGCTACCGTTACACTGCTCAACGAGCACGTGGACGACCAGACGAAGGCAAAGTACAATACGAACGCATATCTCCAGTTCATCAGGCAGCTGCACAGGCTGCACCTCAATTCCGACGTCTCGATAAGGCTGAGCCAGATAGGCCAGGGAATAGATGACACGATGATGGAGAAGAACCTGGAGGCCATAATAGACCTGGCAAACAGCGCAAAGCAGAGGCTCTGGCTGGAGGACGAGGGCCGACTGGGCCCGGAGGAGATACTCCCCCTGTACAGGAAATTCAAGCAAAAGTGCAGCACACTCGGCGTTGAGATAATACCCGATACCGAGAGCCCCTCGAAACGCATAGCCTCCAACAAAGACATATTCAAGCTCAGGTTCAAGCTTCCGGAGAGGAGCAAGGAGCGCAAGGAAAGGCCCGACCGTCTCAAGCTCTACAACGAGTACATAGGTGCCATAATGTCGAAGCGGGCGAGCCTCACCATACTGGAGGACGACCCCAAGCTGATAAACCGCATAGTATCGGCTAACAAGGACTACAAAAGGAATTTAATATTTGAGCTACCATTAGGCTACAGCACAAAGAGGCTGGCTTACCTCCAAAAGAGCAAGCTGAACCTCAGCGTGTATGTGCCGTATGGAAAGGACTGGGTTCCCTACTTCATAGACAGGCTTGCTGAGGGTAGGGTCAGGAACATCGCTGTCGCCTTGCTTAACGGCGAGAAAACTAGTGTTGGTACTAATGTCAAAAACGAGCGGACCAAAGCGGCCTAAGAGGAACATAGCACTTGTCACGGGCGCCACGAGCGGAATCGGGAGAGTGCTTGTAGAGCAGCTCCTGAAAAGCAAATACGAGGTCAGGGTCATACTCAGGAAGCAGCCTAAGGATAACGTTGAATGGAAAGACCTTCCCAGCGGTGTAAAGGTATACGTAGTAGACCTGGGAAACACGGACGATGCCAGCAGGGGCACGATGCTTGAGGCATGCTCGGGAATAAGCGTGCTCTACCACCTTGCCGCGGTCACAAGGAACTACCCGCGCAGGTATGGGGAGAAAACCGACACAAACCTTATGATAAACACGAACGTGATAGGCACGGAAAACATGCTGCAGGCCTATTCGGATGCGAACCAAAAGGGGGACTTACGGATCATATACGCCAGCTCCGTATCGGTATACGGAACCAAGCGGCCGGGCGAGATACTGACGGAGGAATCCGAGCCCAGGCCGCACAACTCCTACTCGGAAAGCAAATACATGGCCGAGCAGGTGATAAAGGCATTCGCATCCGCAAACAAGAGGCTCACCTACACGATCTTCAGGATAGGCGTGGTGTACGGAAGAGGGTACGAAAGGAGCTTCAGGCAGATATTCAAGCTAATAAAGGAGCGAAAGCTCAGGCTTGTCGGAAGCGGCGACAACCACCTAACGCTTATAGACACGGATGACGTTATAAGGGGAATGCTGCTGCCGTTGTCAATGGCAAAGAGCAAAAACAGGATATTCAACCTCACGGACGGGGTGCCCTACACGCAGAGGGAGCTATTCAGGAAGGCTGCTAAGTTCCTGAATGCGGAGCCACCGAGCAAGAGGATACATCCGCTCATAGCAAGGATAGGTGCAAGGTCGCGCGGCATAACCGAGGATGAGTTCTCCTTTTTGGTGAGCGACAGGGTGATCAGCATAGAGGGCATAAAAAAGGCATTCGGATTCAAGCCCATGATATCTATAGACGTTTCGGGCAAGAGGCTCGCAACGGAATTCCTGAAGAACTACAAGAAAACAATGTGATCCTATGAAGATTGGAAAGATTGAGTTGTACATACACGAGATGCTCGAATCAAAGGGGACGATGCTGTTCAGCCTCATAGACCCTGTAGACTACAAGAGCGAGGCGCAGGCGATAAAGACATCCAGGGACCTGGTCAGGGCCGGGGCTGACATAATATTATTGGGAGGCAGCACCGGAGCCCAGGGAGAGATGCTTGACGACGTCGCAAAGGGAATAAAGGAATCGATCGATGTGCCTCTGGTCCTGTTCCCTGGAAACATAGCTACCATAACGAAATATGCGGATGCGATTTACTTCATGTCGCTGCTCAACGCAAGGAACCCGTACTGGATAACCCAGGCGCAGATGCTCGCAGCTCCTATCATAAAGAAGTACAACATAGAGCCGCTGCCTGTCGGCTACATAATAGTGCATCCTGGCGGAACGGTCGGATGGGTGGGCGATGCAAATTTTGTGCCCAGAGAAAAGCCGAAGATAGCGGCGGCGCTTGCGATGTCTGGTGAATTCCTCGGAAATAGGTTCATAATAACAGACACAGGATCAAATCCAAGGCTTCAGGGATCTGGACCCGTGCCCAAGGAAATGATAAGGGCGGTGAGGTCAGTCATAAGCGTCCCGTACATAGTAGCCGGAGGAATAATGACCGGAGATGAACTGGCCAGCACCTATTCAAGCGGCGCAGACATAGCCCAGGTAGGGACCGCGTTCGAGGACCCGGCAAAGGCCTACAAGACCGCCCTGATGTTCTCCAAGATAGCCAAGGAGGAGGGGCTCAAGAAAAAGAAACTGATGCGATGACATGCGAGAGCTGTACACGCTGGAGCTCTCCGAGCTTGTAAGGGAGCTCAAGCCGATAGAGGGGTTATACGTAGACCAGTTCTACGAGACGGAGAAAAACAGGTTCAGGTTCAGGCTGAGCAGGAAGGGAGAGAGGGTAAACCTCCAGTGCATACTCCCATATGCGATCAATAGGACCGATATGGTCGAGATAAAGGAGGAGGCGACGAATTTCTCATTGGGCGTTAGAAAAAGGGCGAGTGGAGCCAGGATCACGGGGATCGGGCAGCTGAACAACGACCGAATAGTAATGATAAAACTGGAAAAGGCAGGAGAGGAATCCTCAGTGATATTCGAGATGTTCGGAAGGGGCAACATGATTATTGCAGACAGCGCGATGAAAATACAGCTCGCATACATGATCCACGACTTCAAGGACAGGTCGATAAGGTCCGGGTCGATCTACAAGCCGCCAAAGAACACATCGATTGATATCTTCAATTCGGATGCGGTAGACGAACTGCAAAAGGAGACGCGCTCGCAAAAAGGGGATGGCACAGTAATGAACTACCTAAGCAAGAGGATAGGAATAGGGAAAATGTACCTTAAGGAAGCCCTAAAGAGGTCAGAGGTCAATCCGGAGGAGAAGCTAGGAGAGATAAACTATGACAGGCAAAATGCAATATTCGAAAATGTAAGGGCGATAATAGAGGAATGCATCAAAAGGCCTAAGGTAATAGCGTACGAGAGGGACGGCCGGCCAGTAAATTTTGCGTTATGCCGCATAAGCGAGTACTCTGATATGGAAGAAAAGGCATTTGGTTCGTTCGAGGAATGCCTTGATTTTGTCTACCAGGGATTCGAATTCAAGAAAGAGGAGACAAACGAGGAAGAGGAAAGGATAACATCCAGCATAGAGAAGCAAAAGCTTATCCTGGAGGGCATCCAAAGCGAGGCTGAGCAGAACAAGAGGTTCGGGGACTACATAATGAAGCACATGCACGAGCTCAACCGAATCATAGAATCGGCAAGGTCAAGCAAGAGCCCTAAAATTGAGGACATCCAAAAGCTTTCGGATGAGATAAGGATATTAAACATTAACCTGAAAAGTAAGAGTATACGGATAAAGTCAGAAAAGGAGAATCAATGAAAATAATATTCTTAGGGACCGCAGGATCGGCGCCCACGAAATTCAGGGGGCTCCCTAGTATAGCGATCGAGCACAACGGCGAAATATTCATGTTCGACTGCGGAGAGGGGACACAAAGGCAGATGATGGAGTATTCCGTAAACATATCGAGGGTAAAAACGATATTCCTCACGCATGTGCATGGAGACCATACTCTTGGATTGCCAGGACTGCTGAGGACCATGGCTCTAAACAGGAGAACAACGCCTCTTGACATATTCGTACCGGAAGGAGGCGAAAAGACAGTAAGGAGCATGGTGGAATTTGACAAGGCAATCATGAACTACAAGATAACTATAAAACCCATAAAATCAGGCGAGGTATATAAGGGAAGGGATTTCTCAATAAGCGCGTTCAGGCTCCAGCACACGACAAGCACATATGGTTTCACATTCAAGGAAAATGACAAGATAAAATTCATAAAGCCCAAGATAAAGAACCTAGGGATAAAGGGCAGGGCGTACGGACTGTTGCTGAAGAACAAATCTATAAAAGTGGGGAACAAGACGATAAAACTCAAAGATGTTACTGTCAACAGGCCCGGACACAAGGTTGTTTATGCAACAGATACGAGACCTACTGCAGAGACCGTCAAGGCCGCCTCAAACGCTGATATATTCATACACGAATCGACATACGCCGATGCGGAGAAGCTGCTTGCAAAGCAGCGCTACCATTCCACGTCAGCGGAGAGCGCAACCATGGCGATGAGGGCCAAGGTGAAGAAACTGATCCTCATACATCCAAGCGCAAGGTACAGGAATCCGGATGTCTTATTAATCGAGGCAAAGAAAATATTCAAGAATACGGAAATAGCTAAAGATGGTATGGTAATAAACTTATAGTGGACATGGGCTCGTAGTCGATTGGTAAGACGTCACGTTGACAACGTGAAGACAAGGAGTTCGATTCTCCTCGGGCCCAATTCAAGAAATAAGAAGTCTGTAGTGACTATATGATGATAAAAGATGCGGTCTACGGTTCTGTCAAAATCAAGGAGGATGTTATAGTAGAGCTTATAGCATCTAAGAAGTTCCAAAGGTTGAAGGGCATATGTCAACAGGGAGTTCCAAAAGAATACACTATGAAAATGGAACCGGGCTTTTACAGGTATGATCATTGTATTGGTACAATGCTAATTCTAAGACGTTTGAATGCTTCACTGGAGGAACAGGTTGCAGGACTTTTGCACGATGTTTCACATACTGCTTTTTCTCATGTTGTTGACTATATTTTTGGTGGCGGTAGTAAAGAGGATTATCAAGATTCCATTCACCATACCTACTTTTCTAAGGGTGCTGAACTGGCCAGAATACTTGAAAAGCACGGATTCGATGCCCAGAAAATATCTAGGATTAAGAATTATGGTCTTTTGGAACAGGATCAGCCCGAGATGTGTGCGGATAGGTTTGACTATACTATAAGATATTGGGCATCAATGAAAGATTCTGCTTTCATAAAAACATGTCTTGATTCAATTACAACATTTAATAATATAATGGTGTTCAATTCTAGGAAGGCTGCACAGAAATTTGCAAAACGGCACATGGTATGGCAACCAGAATGGAAAGGATGGGGCGGAACACAATATGACATGCGAATAAGATGGTACATATTTGGAGAAGCATTAAGACTTGGAATAAAAAACGGTATAATAACAAAGGACGACTTTATGAAGACCGACAATTATGTAGTTGACAAATTACTTAAAGCTAATGATCGGAAGATAACGAAACTGTTGGACGTGCTAAAAAAACAGATAAAATTTAAAACCGCAAACAACAAGCCAAAATTAGTACTATACTCAAAATTCAGATATGTAGACCCTAAGTTCTTAGAAGATGGAAAACTCAAAAAGCTTAGTGATGTCGATAAGCAATTTAGAATAGAGACGGAAGAACACCGAAAGCTAAATAAGGCAGGTATTAAATTATCGAGCATAGAGGGAATAGAAGTACCAATAAAATAAAATTTAATAGAGGGCTAAAAATTTTTGAAAGATTAGGGGTCTTATTCTCCTCGGGCCCACTACTGATACTCCTCTATTGTTATGATATATGCTATGTTGACCAAAATTATCGATTTGCTCAGGGCGTTGAGGCCCTCAACAAACTTGCTTACCTCATATTCAAGCCGTATGAATTTATCATCATAGCTTATCATTATGCCCTTGTATTGCGCAAGCACCATGTCGCTCCTATTTCCCAGTCCTCCGTGTGTTTTGACTAGGATTTTCTTCCCTACCAGTTCCTTTATAAGAGAGTCGTTCTGTTCCATTATATTCATATTGATGGGACTTTATAAAATACTATAGGAATGAGTTCAGATACGAATTATCTAAAATCTCCTCTTTATCATGAACAGCTCCTGGTCTATCCCGTCCTTTGCGGTTATCTTCTTGCCCTCCTCGTATGTCCTTCCCTTGTACCTTATGTCCACCTCTGAGATCTTGTAGCCCTTTTTGACAAGTCCTATCAGTATCTCGGGCTCGATCAGGAATCCGTTCTCCCTCAATTCTATTCCTTCAAGCATTTTCATCTTGAAGACCTTGTAGCAGGTATTCATGTCAGTCAATTTTCTTCCGTAAAGCAGGTTGAAAGTGGATGTGAGTGCGGCATTGGCGAATTTCGCCATCACATATTCATGACCTGTCTTCCTGCCCCTCATCCTTGTTCCCAAGACTATTGTATTGTCGCTCAGCCTGGGGAGCAGCTTCCCGTAATCTTCCGGGTAATACTCCAGATCAGCGTCCTGTATTATTATTATTCCATTCCTAACTTCTGCGAGACCCATTCGAACCGAATAGCCCTTGCCCATGTTCTTTGCATTTGAAATGTAACTTATCCTCTTGTCCCTTTTTGCGAATGCCCTTATTTTACTGAGGCTGCTGTCGCTCGAGTGGTCATCTATTATTATGAGCCTGTCCACAACTTTCTGCGCAAGAACCCTCCTGACGATTTCTATGACGGTTTTCTCCTCATTGTATACTGGCATTATTATGTTTACTTTGTCGTTTTTGTACATGATTGGACCGTTTTTACCTTGAGAAGGTTATGTTCTGTATCAGTATGGGGGAACTCGGGTTCTGGTATACGAAGTAAAGGATGTTGCCGATAGGTCCTGATGCCAGCACCGTACGTAATGTGTACTTTTGCGCGCTGCTGGTGACGTTCAAAACCGCTATTGTGACTGTCTTGTTGCTGTTTGTCGGTGCCTCTATGTAAAGTTGTTGCGGACCGTTCGATACCGCCACAAAGCTTATTGTCGTGTTGATATAGGAGGCCACATCTGACCCTCGTGCTGCTGTAGCATTTTGATACGGAGCGTATACGGCTATGCTCCCGGGTGATATCGGCACCCAGAAAGACTGGTATTCACCGCTTAGGAAGATGCTCGTCTGCTCCCACTGCGTAAACACCGGATATCCCACAAAGCTGTTGAATACCGACCTGTTTATCGCGGTAAGCGTCTGGAATGCGGTAGTCGTATTGTCATTGTAGATCGGGCTTCCGAAGACGCTGAGCAGGTAGGCTCCGATCTGGTTAAGCTCGCTCTGGTTGTACGCGTCCTTGTGCAGCACCACGAACTCCGTGTTATAATTGTAAAGCGTGAGAAGCGTCTGGTTAGTATAGTTCTGCTTTACCGGAGAAGGATAATCTGACGTCCCGTTTGTGGAAAGCGATGAGGACTGCACCGCAAGTGGCACATTGTATAGCAGCAGGTTGCTGGAGACGTTCTGCCTTCCGCCTACATAGCCCCCGACCAGCGGCCTGTGGGTTATTGATGTATAGAACATGTCCTCTCCAGGGTAAAGGTACGGCATTGTACCTGATGGGAATGTGGGCAGGCCCATCACGGAGAAGTTTCCTGTCAGGTTCGCGATGCCATAGTAAAGCGCAGGCACCTTGATGTTTGTGATTGTGTATGGTGAATTTGCTATCGGCATTCCGTTATTTTCTATGAACATCAATATGAGTATGACCGCAAGGATCATGTATGCCTTGTCCCTGTGCTGTTTTTGGCTTCCGTGATGCGGTGTGAACTTATCGAACAATGCCTTTGCACCGTATGCCGCGACGATCGCGGTGAAAAGCGTAACAATCAGATCAAACCTTCCAGGCTCCCTCACCACGTTGATTCCAGGAATGGCATGGTAAACCGAATACAATCCGAATGAGGGACCCAGGGCAAGCCATCCGAATATGACTGCGGATACGACCCAGGGCAGCATCTCCTTTTTGTATTTGTATATGCCGAACAACGCCAGAGCGATTACAACAAATCCTATGTAGCCTACTCGCTCCACAGGGTCTGGCGCGAATGCTATGTTGTATATGCTTGCCGGAACCCCGGAGAAATAGACAATCCCATTGTAGTAGCTTGGCAGGAAGAATCCGACTGGGCTTATGCTCCACTGCGCCGATGTCGCTGCCGTGTTCAGATAGTTTGCTATCCCTATCCCTCCCGAGCTGGTCACGGCATTGAGCAAAGGGATGAAATTCCATATCCCTATGATGAAAGCGAGTATCAGGAAGACCACCATGGAAAGGATGAAGTCGACCGATAGAAGTTTCTTTCTGGTTTCCTTGTAGAACAGGTAGATTATGAGAAGCAATATGAATGCGAACAGCAGCATGATCGTCTGCTCTATGTTGCCCATGAGTGTAGTCAGTGCAAATGAGGCGGACATTCCTATTATGTTAGTCCATTTCCTTTTCTCATTCACCACCCTCAGCATGAAATAAATGAAAAGCGGAATCCATTCTATGTTTGTGAAATGGATGTGCGAATAGGATTGTGCGATATGGAATGCGCTGAAAGTGAATATGAAACCTGAGATAAGCGCCGCATAGTGGTTCTTGGTCAGGTAATCAGCAAGTACGAACATAGTAAATCCGGACAGGGCGAAGCCCAGCAAGAACATGATGTTATAGGCGAAGACCGTCCCAACAAGTTGCAATGGCGCTGAGATAAGACCAAGCATGGGTGCCAGCGTCACGTAAGCGAGATTGACACCGATCGGCCAGAAGACTATCTTGGTGTAGAACACGTTGCTATGCAGATTGAAAATCGCATACCTTACCCACCATATGTCCCACAGGTTCTGATATGTGTCAGCGCCAGTTCCTGGCGCATTGGCTGTTATGTGAAGCGTTATCGGATAAAACATGACTAGCGCTACAGCAAGAAAAAGAACAAATACGAGTATGTACTTCAGGTATCTCGAGAGTCCCCTCCCCTCGGCTTTGTGCTCATGCGCCATATGCTCATGGTGCACTTTTGGCGCCTCTGAATGTACGCTGTCTGCAGGAGCAATGTTATCTTCTACCATCTCACCAACAAGTAAAGTAATGAATTATCTGAAGAACATATTTAAAATACTAAGCTATGGCGCTATTCCGGGTTGTAGTGCTGGTTCAGTATGCCATGTATGTGCTCCGCCTTCTTCTCGCCTATCTTCTCCACCTCCATAAGCTCTTCCGGCTTTGCATTGGCTATGTTCCTCACGCTCTTGAAATGCTTGAGCAATGACTTTGCCAGCTTCGGCCCCACTCCCGGCAGGTTCCCTATCACGTACTCCTGGAATTGCTCGCGCGTATATGCCCTGGCGCCGCCCTTGAGGCTTGGCTCCCTTATCCCGTCCCTCTGCTCGTGCCTTGCGATGCTGGCAATCATGTCCGCGCTGCTCAGCTCATCGTACGTGCATATCACTGGTATCCCGTATTCTATGTATATCGCGGCTATCGCGCCGTTTATCACGTTCCTGTTGAGCCTGAAATAATCATAATCTCCCTCTAGCATCAGTATCGGGAACTGGTAGTTGTCCTTGAGTCTGATCACCTGGTCGAAGAGCCTTCCGTTTATTATCGAGCTCTCGAAGTCCTGTATTGTTTTTCTCTCGATGCACACCCTGTCAGATATCACGTAGTCCCCCACATCAACTGTCTTTAGCTCTATGTCCACGCCCAATTCCTCTATCGAGCTTATCAGCTTGGCGTTGCGTTCCCTGCTGTCTATTATCACCCTGGGCCTTGTCTCAACCATGTGCAATTACCAATTCGCTTCTCGAAATCAAAATTAGCTAGCGATATTAATTCTTTATACGACGTATAAGTATTAAAACTTGTTTATTGATATTTATTGGCTAGGTGTTTATAGTTGCACGACTTCTCTGACCTAACTGTGGTAATACCCACCTTAAACGAGGAAAAGAACATACAAAAGCTCATGGGCCTGCTCGTCAGGAGGTACAGGGGCCTTAGCATAATAGTCTCGGATGACGGTTCATCAGACGGGACAAAGCACACCGTGTTGTCCGCATCAAAGCGAAACAAAAATATAAGATTCCTGGACAGAAAGAGCAAAAGCATACACGGACTGACCGCAAGCGTCATAGACGCGGCGATGCTTGCCAAAACAGACAAGCTGGTGGTTATGGACGCCGACATGCAGCATCCTTATGAGAAAGTAGGCGAGATTGCGGATGCGCTTGACAGCAACGATCTCGTAATAGGTGTAAGGACAAGCGTAAAGAACTGGGGCGTGGGTAGGCGAATAGTATCAATCGTGATGACATCTTTTGCATACACGGTATTTAGCCTACGCGGCATACCCACATGCAAAGACATGATGTCGGGTCTTTTTGGAATAAAGACACAACTTTTTAAGTCCACAATAATCAATAATAAGAAGGCATTCGTTTATGAGGGTTACAAGGTGCTGCTTGACACGCTGAGGGTCATAAACAGGAAGGTCAGGATAACAGAGGTGAAATACAGCACCTTCGCCGAAAGGAAATATGGGAAGTCAAAGCTGTCGATGCTTGGTATAAACCATGCATCCGATACATTAAAGTCGATATTAAGGTAATCATTTGGCTGCAAAAAACAAAATGATAGAACAATCAGATGAGGAACACAAGAGGAGAGTAGGCGCAAGGACAGCAGGAGTCGCAAGCCTCATGGTCTTCGGAAGATTTGTCGCATTGTTCCTGTCTGGCATAGCATTTGTGATAGTTGCAAGGGTATTGGGCCCAAGCGTATACGGAATATACACGCTTGCGATATCATTCTCCGGATTCTTCGGAGCAGTTGCCGATTTAGGCATGAGCACCGCGCTCAACAAGTTCATCGGCCAGTATTACATAAAGGGGAATACAACCGAACTGGAGAAGACGATATCAAACGGATACGTCTCAGTTCTGATATCCGGCCTCGCTTTCACGCTTATCGCGTTCTCCATGAGCCACTTCATAGCCGTCAACATACTCGGGAGCGCCAGCCAGACATATGTAATACAGGTCGTCTCGTTCGCGATACTGGGTGCGATGCTCTTCTCGGTCTCATATAACTCAATGGTCGGTTTTGGAAAAGGATCATATGTGGCAACAGTGATAATTGTCCAGTCGCTCGTCCAGGCGATATTCAGCATAGGGCTAGCGCTCCTTGGCTTCGGTGCGATAGCCCCGATATATGGAATCATAATAGGATATGCCGCATCCGTCGCAACAGTACTGACGATAATCACAACCAAATTCAAGATAAAATTCAGGATGCCTTCCTTCAACTACATAAAAAGGCTGCTGAAATTCTCCGCACCAATATCCGTGTACAACGGGCTCAGGGGGTTCATAAACAACCTGGCGCCCATAGTCCTGGTCCTTTTTGCGACAACGGTTGTCGTAGGGAACTTCGGCGTCGCGATAAAGACCAGCGCGATAATAAGCAACGTGACAGACGCGCTCGGGATCGCCGTGCTTCCAATGTTCGCATACACCGCGGCTACAAAGAGCATAGGCAAGGAGATAGGGAAATTCTACAACTTCGCGGCATATCTTACGTACCTGCTCATAACTCCGGCATTGCTATATCTTGCGCTTCTCTCAAAACAGTTTTCTTATACGGTGTTCAGCGCAAAGTACCTGCTGGCGCCGTCATATATAGCGGTGATAAGCCTGGGAACGCTACTGTGGGTCGTTGCAACATATACCACGATGTTGCTCGTGAGCACGAACAAGGTGAGGCAGATACTGAAATACAGCTTGGTGATAGCGCTGATAGAGCTGGCGCTTCTTTTCACCATTGTGCCTCGGTTCGGGGGGTTGGGACTTGCAATAATGCTCTATATGATCACACCGATACTGATAATCTTCTTCATGTCAAGGGTCGCAAGCAGGCTGTTGGGTGTCCACCTCAACAAGATGAGACTGGTCAGGATCTTCATAGCCGGCCTCATAAGCGCAGCATTCATGCTTCCGATCGTATATTTGCTTCCCACGCAGTTCATAGCCACGCTGGTTGCCGCTGCAATAGAGCAGATAATACTCTACCCAATAATAATCGCGCTTACCGGGGCGGCGAAGACCGAGGACCTCGAGGTTCTAAGGGGCGTAACCGTAAGCATACCGGTAGTGAATAGGATCGTGAGCGCGCTGGCAGGCTATACCGAGAGATTTGTGAGGTCCTAATCCATGGCCGAAAGCCCAGATGGAAGGATGAGGGCGTTCATAGGCGTTCAGGTAACTGAGGCCCTAAGGGAAAATATAATAAAGCTGGAGAGGCACTCCACCAGCAAGGAGATAAGGTTCGTGCCAAAGGAAAACCTCCACATAACATTATTCTTTCTTGGAGACATCAAACCCAGCCAGGTCAAGGGCATAGAATCCGTTATGAATGGCATAAACAGAAAGCCCTTCAACATACTGCTGAACAGCGTCGGCACATTTTCGGCTGAAAGGCCATCTGTCATATTCATCAGGGTGGGCGAGGGCTGGAAGGAGCTGCTTGCGATATACGAGTACCTGAGAGTAAGGCTCAATGACTTCGGGATCAGGTCGGATTACAAGAATTATAATCCCCACCTAACGATAGCGCGCGTCGATAACCTGAATAAGGCCAATGTAAAAGCGGCAAACGAATTCGTGGAAAGGCATTCGAAGATGGAGTTCGGCAGCTTCACGTGCAGCAGCATAAACCTTAAACGCAGCGTACTTTCCAAATCTGGGTCTGCATACTCCGACATTTATGTGAAAACCCTGAGCGAACCGAAATCAATCTAAAGCATTATTAAAGATTTCCAGCCCATTCTATCTGTTAAACAACAAAGGTTAAAATTTAATGCCAAAGAAAAAATCCCAGGATGACTCCACAACAGTGGCGCCTGCACCAACAGCCAAAACGCAGCCAGCGGCCCAACAAGGCACAGAGGGCAAGCGCAACACTATAATACTTTATGCGATTTTGATTCTGGTTGTTGTAATAGTAATAGCTCTTGCATATTATGCAATATCAAGCCTGACCGGAGGATCCGGCCTCAACAGCAGGCAGGCGCTCGACAGCCTCTCAAATTCAAGCCTGAATCAGACGCAGATGATGTTGCTCAGCGATTTCCAGAAGACAGAAAACCTTACCGCGATATACGCATCGTACTTCTCGGGCAACGGAACCACGTACGTGAATGAGCCTGGCAACATAACTATAGCAATCAACAATACCCAGACAGTAGGTTCATACCTGCTTGGCAGTTATAACAGGTCCGACCTATCGAATCCGGTCATATATACGAACGTAAAGACCAGACAGGTGATTGCAAGCAACACATCAGGGATAGAGTATTACAGGACCGCTAACACAACGATAACCTGCTTCAACCAGACTACGCTCTCGTCAGGGGTTACGAACTCGAGCATAGACTGCACCAATGGCGATGGAGGAATAAGTTCGCTAGAACAGTTTCCCTTCAGCATCGGAAACGTTACCGCCCTCGCAGCTCAGATGCTCGCAGCAAACCTGACATACGGCGGAACCAAGACGATAATCGGAAGGCCCTGCGACAGCTTTGTCGCATCGAACGAGACGACATCCAACCTGCTCTCAAACTACAGCGTGATTGCGGTATGCATAGACAGGCAGTACGGGATTCCGCTGTACCTTAATGAGACAGACATAGTTGGAGGAATCCCGAATTCAACGGAATTCACCATAACTCGTATCTCAACGAACGTTTCGGGCTCGGACTTTGTAATACCGCAGAAATATCTTGACAATCTCTCCCAGTCCATCATATGATTCCTATTTCTTCTGGAACTGGCTCTCCTGTTTCAGTGTCGCCTCAAAATTCTCCAGCGTCATGCTGTTGATCAGCTCCCCGGGCCTGTAGAGCCTGTCCTCCATCAGCACGTTGTAGCTCATTCCGAACTTTGCATCAATTGCGATGTGCCTGATGCTGTCACCGAAAAGGTCCACCTCCAGGAGTTTTATGCCCCTTGATATGAGGAAATCCGCGATATCCGTAAGGACATAGCTGAAATCCTCGTTGTTCTGCATGCCAATTATCCTGGCCTCGAGGTTCGCCCCGTTCTTCTTGAGGGAATCCGCTATCTTTGCTATGTCCTTCTCGACAAGCTTGCTGAACCTGAATATCCTGTAAACGAGCAGGTTCCTGGTGTTGACATCAAATATGCTTATTATGAAGTCGTAGGTCAGGTCTGTCGCGGCTATGTACCTTGTTACGGTCTCGTCCTTGTAGTGTATCGCGAAGAACTCGCCAGTCTTGAGGTATCTTGCGTTGGAGTACATGTCCATCATGCTCTTGGACATGTGGACCCGTTCCTTGGAGCTGTGCCTGTAACCCTCCTTGTTGAGGTCCTCCTTTTTAATATCGCTCTTCAGTATGCCCTCAAAACTCAAAATCCCACCATAAAGGTATATAAACTTAATTATTCAATTATCTACCGTTATATATTTAGCATTGCTTATTTAGCAGTTTCTTTTTAGCATCCTCGGAGTGAATCAATGAAAATAGAAAGCCTAGAAGAGAACAGCAAGGTGTACAGGTTTGCGCTCAAGGATGCGACAAGCGCACAGGCGAACGCGCTGAGGCGCGTGGCCATAAACCACGTCAACTGCTTTGCTATAGACACTGTCACGTTCTACGAGAACTCCAGCGCCATATTCGACGAGTACATAGCGCACAGGATCGGGCTGATACCGATAAAGACGCCGAGCAGCGGATACTCGGACGAGGACCAGATAATATTCACGCTTGAGGCTGAGGGCCCCAAGACAGTATACTCAAAGGAGCTGGACGGCAAGGACAAGGAGGTAACCGTAGCAAACGAGGACATCCCTATAATAAAGCTGGCGGCGGAGCAGAAGCTCAGGATTGACTGCAAGGCAATTATGGGCAACGGATTGAGGCACGCAAAGTTTCAACCTGGAATAGTCACTTACGAGCAGGCAGATGACAAAACATTCAATTTCTATGTAGAGACATTTGGCCAGATGCCACCGAAAGAAATTATTAATAAGGCTTTCGCTGCAATTAAAGATGAACTGAAGGAAGTAGAAAAGGAAGTAAAGAAAATATAATTGCGGGGGTGGCAGAGCTTGGCCAAATGCGCAGGATTGAGGTTCCTGTGTCTTAGAGACTGCGCGAGTTCAAATCTCGTCCCCCGCATACTGTTTTTGTTCAGCGGCCTTGTGTATAAAAGACGTTTCCGCTTGCTGTAACATTTATATGGTTCAATAGACTGTCTGGCGATTCGGGTATCAGGTATCTTGGTTCGGTACTCAAGTCTACTCTGCCGAAATCATAACCTGTAGCAGCCTGTGGTTTGGCATCCCCATATGTATCCGAATCTTTTGCATAAATCTCTCTGTCAACTGAAAGGTATGCAGTTTCAATTTTTGGATATACTAATTCGATATTTTGGGATATAATGCTTGTGGTATTGTAGGATTCACGAACCCACATCTCTCTAAATATACTTGTGCTAAACCCATTTTCATCGCTTTCTTTGTTAGCAACGAATGCGTTCCCAACTGCCTCTGTCGTTTTATTAGCATAGGCCCCATTATTTAGATCCTTTGCATTAATTCTTATAACTCCGTCTTTAATCTCCAACTCCAAATGGAAGGTGTCACCAGGACTAACCTCCTCATTAAATCTTACATTTCCTGAATTGTAAATCTTGCCTTTATCATTGAAGAAGTCATAGCGTAAAACAATTTGATTCGCATCAGTAATACGCACGCCACCCTGATACCAGTATCCCTTATCCGTAAGCCCATTTAAAAGAACGGTATTCGCCTCCACATGTTTGCTCTGTTCAATTACTTTAAATTCGGCTTCCATTAGGTTAGTGTCCTTATCTATGTATTCTATCATCTTCAGGTTCTCTGGGCGCCTGCCAACTGGCTCATTTTCCAGTACTATTGGTGATGGGCTGCCATAAGCGCCAGGGTCATGGCTGAATACATTGTATAATCCCTCCCCTGCTACTGCTGTAGCGGCAATAACGCTATAAAGTATGACCTTCCTTGCTTTCTTCTTCAATCTATCCAAAGCTTGGCTGCGTTGGCGTTCTTTTGCACGCTCTTTCAGGGTGTCATCCGCCCCGGTTTCCTGCTCGCTTTGGCGCTTTTCCGCCCTTGTTTTTACCGGCTCGCGAGCCCCGCTTAAATATTCCTGCCACTCCCTGTAGTTGAGCGGATTCGCGCCTGTTCTGGTGCCGCCGGTTCTTGCATCAGTGGTAGGCATGGTCTCACCATATAATTGAATTTACGCATCGGGTAATATTAATATCTTGCACTTTTGGAAAAAGGAGCATAAGCCGAATAAATGGCAATCAAACGTAATCTATATATACTTATTAGAGGAGAATTCTATGTTATCCTATATACTGCATAGAACTTTTAGTGATAGCTCTCTAAGGTCTTATCATGAAGATAAATGCTGAAAAATCAGTCGTAAAGGAATGGCTCAACACGCTTAGCACAGCGGCGAAGCAGGAACGCTACCAGAACCTCTGGAAGCGTGTCTACAGGCTTGTGGAAGTTCCCGCAAGGAGACGTGTTGTTGTAAACCTAACAAGGATAGACACCAACACAAAAGATGGCGACAACGTAATAATACCCGGAAAGGTGCTCTCAAGCGGAGAAATAACCCACAAGGTAAAGATTGCCGCAATGGAATACTCTGACTCTGCAAGGAAGAGCCTCACGGATGCGGGCTGCAAGGTAGTTCCGCTCAAGGAGATGCTTAATGCAGAGAATGTTCATGTAATAGTATAAGGTATCGGAATGGCTGACAACGAATTCAAGGATTATATTGTATACGATGCAAAGGACAAGGTGCTCGGAAGGCTAGCCAGCACCGTAGCAAAGGAGCTGCTCAACGGCAAGAGCGTAGCGGTAATAAACGCAGAGAAGGCATTCATAAGCGGGAACAAGCTCATGATCGCCGCAAGGTACAAGGTAAGGCTCAGGCTCCAGGAGAAGGAAAACCCGGAGCACTCGCCGTACTGGTCGAGGAGGCCGGACATGCTTGTAAGGAGGATCATAAGGGGGATGCTGCCTTACCACAAGAAGCCATCGGGGAAGGCCGCATACAAAAGACTGCGGGTATACTCGGGAGTCCCAAAAGAATTAAATGGCCATAAAGCGATACAGGTAGAGACAAAGGGCCCTAAGAATATGTTCGTGGGCTATGTCTATATCGAGGACCTGGCGACAACGCTGGGACATGACAAGAACAAATGATATTTATGGCTGAAACAATGCAAGCAACACAGACTGTAGAGACGCCAACGAAGGCGGTGGCACAGCCCGAGGTAGCGGCAAAGAAAAGGGCGCCAGCGAAAAGGAAGGCAACAACAAAGAAAGCGGCAGACAGGCTTGCCGCATTCGTAAAGAGCAAGAGGAAGAGCGCGGTTGCAAGGGCGTCAGTGAGAACAGGATCAGGAAAAATCAGATTAAACAGCTTCGATATCAACATTTACGAGCCTATGCAGCTCAGGAGATTGATGCTCGAGCCGGTATTTGTATCAAAATCAACCCACGACCAATCAAGGATGATAGACATAAGCGTAAACGTCTATGGCGGTGGGCAGAGTTCTCAGGCACAGGCCGTAAGGGGAGCAATCGCAAAGGCGATAGTCGCATCATCTGATGGAGACGCGATAAAGACAGAATACATGCATTACGACAGGTTCATGCTGATCGACGATTCAAGACGTGTCGAGCCAAAGAAGTTCAAGGGACCGAAGGCAAGGGCCAGGTTCCAGAAATCCTATAGATGATGCTATGATGATGCCAGTTAGATGTTTCAGTTGCGGCGCGGTAGTCGCTGACAAGTGGGAGACATACGACAAGCGTGTAAACAAGGACCACGAGGCAGCAGACAAGGTGCTTGATGATCTTAAGGTCAAGAGATACTGCTGCAGACGAATGTTTATCAGCAATGTTGAGCTAATCGATGAGTTCATACAGTTTGGCAGAAAGTGAGCCTTTAGGACCTTAAGGGAGTTTCCGTCATCTTATTCTAATGTCTTATTTTATGGTCTAATCCTAGGTTATCCTCTGATTTAGTCAACTATATATATTTAAAAGTTGACAACTTATATGTGATAATTTGAGTGGTAGAGGCTCAAGAAGACAAAGGAGGCAGGAAGATAGGAATAAACAGAAGGAATTGCTAAGGCAAGACGAAAGTAAAAATGAAAATCCAAGCAGCAGCTTTGCTAAAAGAATCTTCAATGGCAAAGTCCTAAAATATACAATTGCCGCTACATTGGCTCTGGCAGGTTCCGAGCTAGCAAGAGAGCAGCTCAAATCCACAACCCCTTCCAAACCCGATTACTCATTAGAGTTAGTGCTCTTAGCACATGATGGGAGAGGCAATGCCCTAAACCTTATAAATGAGATGGACAGGGCAATACAAAATGGAGAGCCGTTCAAAATAATGTTTACTGAAAGTGCAGGCCAAACAGCGTCCAATTTTGAAATTTATGATCACATAAATGGGGAATTTTCTATCGAAATAAAAAATAAGTATAACGCTCTACAAAAACTTGGTTATACGCCAAAGCAGGCAGAGGCACTTCTCCAGAAAAGCGATTTGCCAAAGATGGATAGGTTTTCTGCCATAGTTTTTATCGGCGCGGCGATAAGAGACATCAAAATGCTTCCTATAGAATCCTACACAGAAAGCGAAGCAGAAAAGCAGCTAAAGGATATAAAGAGGGGAAGCGAACTAGTACGTGAGAAAAAGAATGTGCTATACAAAAGCAACCCAACACTAAAAGAATTAATGTTAGTCCAAAAGGAAGAGGAGAGTATACTAATCGATGACGATATATCCCGAAATCATGAGGTCTCTAACGGGATAGTGAAAAGATTTGACGATGCATTAAAGCGTTTTCCATACCTTAGATCCGAGCAATCAAAAGGCAGGCCGCTGCGTGCAATTGGATGGATGGGATATGCACATTCCCCGATTTTCTACGAACTTGACCATTCAAACAAAAAGATCAGTATAGAAATAAAAAAGTACCATGACTATCGTTTTCCAATTACAGAGCGGATTATTGATGAAATGACCTACAAGAGGGAATTGACGGAAAGGGAGGCATACCTTATTGCCATTGAAAAAAGGTACATAGTACCAACAATACAGCAATTAAGTGCGCAGGGAATTGATAATCCTATAAATCAAAGTGTTATAGACGGCTTAATGGGCCTGACTCAGGCCCAGCTAGAGGATTTAGACGAGAAATCCTCAAAAATATCAGATCCAAAGCTAAGAACCCAATTTATATTGAAACAATTACTAAAGTAATCCCTTTATGAAGTGGATTATTAGTTTCTAATCAACTAATTTTTGGAGTTTTTTTAAAGCTTCGCCGTCGAAATCAAAAGATTTGCCATGTTTTTTATACCGTTCAATGTTATTATCTCCTGGTATAACTATTCTTTTGCCTTTCCTTGATTTTTGTCCTCTAATTACGTCATTCATTTTTGATACTGAAGAGTCAAATAAGGAAATTTTATTTAAAGCGTCGATGTTTATAGCTATTACAAATCCACCATGTTCATGGGCAATGTAATTCTTACCCATCTCTGTACTTAGTTTTGAACCTATTAGTGCCCCAGTCATTACTTCTAAGAGGTAGTTGACTGCATAACCTTTGTATCCGCCACCAATTGGAAGCAAGTTTGATACATTGTGTGAGTCTAGCGCCTTTTTAGGATCTGTAGTAACCACGCCTTTTGAATCAACCGCAGAATTTTTAGGTAATTTCTTTTTATTCTTTCGGGCATCAATAATTTGGAAAAATGGTATCTCAGAAGTTGCAAAATCAACTGCTACTATATCGTCTTTGGTTGGGAATGCATATGCTAGTGGATTGGTACCCAAAAGTCCAGTGGTTCCATTAAATGGTACAACTGCCAGAGGGCCGCCATTGAAAGATGCTAATGCAAACAACTTTCTTTTTGCCAAGCCCTGTGTCCATAGGTGCATAGTATGCATGCCTCCTGAATTTACAATAGCAGCAATAGCTATACCGTTTGTCTTTGCTTTCTTCTCTAAAGTGTCATGGATCCATTTTAACTTAAGTGATGGAGCAAGACCGTTGAAGTCTATTTTAATCAAACTAGGTAAATCAATAACAATTTTGATTTTATGTATTTTAGATTTGTTCCAGTTTTCTAAATCAGAAACTAATTCACTAATTGGATTTGATCTGGGTGATTTCTTTATATGGGTCTCGATAGCCTCGTCAGCAAAATATAAGGCCTCACCTTTGGTTACAAACTTCTCTGCAGCTTTTTCTAATAGTTTTTTAGCCCCCTTTATCTCCATTATAATCAACAAGAATAATTTATAAGAAAGCTAATAAGACCATCGTTTAGATATCAAAATATAACTCGGGGCAGGAGAGATTTGAACTCTCGGCCTCCAACACCCCATGCTGGAATCATACCAAGCTAGACCACTGCCCCATGTAATACTTCATTTTAGTATCAACCCTGTATATAAGCATTGCCCACTTACCTCAAAGAAAGTCTTTTATAGACTTGCTAATAAAATACATAAGTGAATAAGGGCACTCTAAAGTATGCTCTTACTACCTTCTAAAAAGGTATTTTGTATGGCAGATGAGGAATTTTTGGCAAACCAGAACGATTATCTAGAGGCAGGAATACACATCGCGACAAAGACCAAGAGTCCTGGCATGAAGAAGTTCATATACAGGGTCAGGGAGGACGGATTGTATTTATTGGATCTAAAGGTGATAGACAACCGGGTCCGAGTTGCATCAAAGATGATAGGCCTGTACGAGCCGAAGGACATAGTCGTAACTGCATCGAGGATCTACGCGATAGTTGCAGCACAGAAGTTCGCCGAGATAATACAGGCCAAGTTCATAAAGGGAAGGGTCACTCCCGGAGTGTTCACAAACCCGAACAGGCCTGACTTCATGGAGCCAAAGCTCATAATAATAAGCGACTCCAGGAACGAGAAGCAGGCGATAAAGGAGGCGAGCAGGATTAACATGCCCATAATCGCGCTCAGCGACACCGACAACTCGACAAAGTTCATAGATCTCGTAATCCCATCAAACAACCGTGGAAGGAGATCGCTCGCATTTATCTATTACTTATTGTCAAGAGAGGTCCTGAAGGCCAGGGGAACCATCAAGACAAACGAGGAGTTCAACTACTCGATAGCAGACTTCGAGGCAAAGATGGATGCAAGGCCGCTTACTACAAAGCAGATGAGCAACTACTAATTACTCAGATACACTGCCGAGTAGTCGCAACGCAAAACATCAGGCAAACTTCTAAATATCATCTTCTCCTTAACCTTTCTGTGGTAAAAGTGCTTTATGTCACGTTAAAGCAATTAGTTCAAAGGTACGATGTAGCAGAACAGAGGGAAAGCTCTCAAAGATTGAAATCAATAAAAAGAACAGACAATCTAATAGAGGATACAAAAAGATTATTTCTTGATATCGAATGCAATAAAGATGCCGCCAAGACACTTGTGGATCATTTCAGGAAGAAGGGAATAAAAGATGAGGGGATTGCAAAGAATATAAGATACATATACAGGTACGTTTATCCATTGGAGAGATTTAGAAGCATATACTTTGACATGATAAACGCGGATACTGTTGCTGTTCTTGCCTCCCCAAATTTCTTCACAAGCTTCAAAACATCTGCTTTTTACAACACAATTCTTTCTCATTCCTGCAAGTGGAAATTAGGTGAATGCAGCAATAGCTTGAATATCTTTCACAAAAAGGAGGACGATGAATTAAAGGAAAGTTTTGGAACATACCTGGAAAGGATCGTAAGATCGCATCTGCTAAGGATCTAAAAACGTATGTATACAAGCGCTGCGAAAAGGAATGCCAGCAAGGAAAGTGCCATCATTCCAAGACTCAGGTTCCTTGAGAGTTTGTAGAAATCCCTCGACTTTTTCTGCATCAGGTATTCTATTGCAATGTAAGCCAGCAGAATATCCGTGATTGCTATCGGCACAATGTAAACAAGGTTGAACGCGAACGGCGGACTGAAGAAGAACATATATACGCTTACGAATATCGCCTCAACATAAAGTATGAATGCCAGCTGCGCGGATTTCGCTGCGCCTATGTGGTATAAAAGATTCTTTGATTTCCTCGCCTTTGAATCTCCCTGGTAATCCCGTATCATCCCGTGTATCTCTCTTGCAAGACCGGCAAGGAAGATTACAATACCGATCAGTATTATGTCTGTGGCAAGCTTTGTCGAGACGACATAGTTGCCGTATATGAATGGTATTACCATCGAGAACGCTATGTAAAGGTTGCCAATCAGCAGCATGTCCTTCAATTTGTAGCTGTACAGGATTGCGAGGATCGCAAATGCCAGGGCTATAACGAGGGCGATGGGATTTATGAATATGCTTGCTGCAACCCCGATTATGAAGCATAGAATCGCTATCTTTAATGCGTCCCCTCTCTTCATGGAACCGTTGACTATCGGCCTGTCCATCCTTTTGTTCGCCTTGTCGGCATCTACGTCGAAGTAGTCGTTTATCGCGAAGGAGCCCATGCTCACGAATATAGGAGTTATTATGCTTAGTGCAAGAACAAGAGTTGTTGGTATGTAACCAGATATAAGCTCTGCCGCTATAACCGCGATAACAAGCATTATGCTGTGTTCTATCCTTGTGAGCCTCAATATCGCGCTTATCCCGTCCATGTGAATCCTTATTGATGCCAATAAATAAATACACTACTTACTAATCAGTATCTATGGGATTAAGGCAGCAATCCGCATTGGAATTTATAGTCACATATTCTTGGGCACTGCTCATAATATCACTCTTCGTAGTTTCGGTGCTCCTGATATCCGATACAAGGGCTCCTGCCGCCTACCTGCAATCCACATGCAGCATACAGCCGCTGTTCCCGTGCAGCGAGAGCCTGCTTGCATACAACACCCTGAACCCCCTCCAGTACTATATCGTATTCACGAACCAGTTGGGTTCTGTGATATACTTTCCTGTCAATGCGATAAACATTACAACAACGAACGTGGGCAAGATAGGGACATCCTACAGCTATGGAAACTGCACGCCCGCGTTCGCGAGCCAGGGCGCAACAGTCCTATGCAGGGCAAACATCGGTGGGAATTTGAAGCCCAATGTGGGCTCTCAGGCGATAGTCAATTTCGGAATAAACTACAACATATGCAAGACAAACAACCTACTCTCCTGCGCACCCGGACTATATAAGTCGTCGGGGTACTCTGTCCAGAATGTCGCACCGGTAGGAATCAAACTAAACAACATCACATTCGCATCAAACGTTCCGGGCGGTACGGTAATTCTTGGGGGCATAACATACTTCAGCGACACCTCGGAGTTTCTCCCATCAGGGAATTATGTGGTATATGCGCAGCCACCCTCTGGAGATTATTTTGTCTCTTGGGCGATAACGAATTCGTTGACCACTACGATAGCCTCGACCACGCTGCAGAATACTACCTTAGTTGTAAGCTCGAATGCCTTTGTCACTGCAAAATTCGGCTGATTATTTTCTGCGTTTCCTTCTTCTGGCCTTCTGCCGCCTCTCGACATCCTGCATTTCCGTTACGGTGCTGGTGAATTCCCTAAGCGACTCACGGGACGCATTGATTATAAGTGCCAGTCCAACAAACCCGGATATCACAGTTATAGACATCGCGGCAAAGTATAGCGCGAAGTTGCTGAGCGCTGTCATTGGCAGCTGGGTGTTACTGTTAAGCGTAAAGATGCCGAATATGAACATTGCCCAAAAGGCCGTTCCCCCTATGGCAAGCTCCCCGTATGAATGCTTGAATATCAGGACAACTGTTGCGTAGAGCACCCAGAAGAATCCTCCGAAACTGAACAGCAACGCAACAGGCTCTATGTACGACCTTACAAAGAAAAGAGGGATAAGGAACGCAACAATGCCCACCACTATCGAGATCATCCATACGGCCATGTACTTCGAATGGCTCCTGTGCTCCTCCTCGTTCATGTACTTGACAGTGGAAACGTGCGAATGCATGAAGCTGGAGAGGAATGTGACTATGCCTATCACGGCAAGCACGAGCCCGAAGACCAGGTAATCGGTATAGTTGCTTATCGCAAGGGCTCCTCTCAATACGGTGAACGTGAGTCCCAATGCAAGGACAATGGATATCGTAATCAGTGCGATTCCGAGAGTCCTCCTGTAGGCCATTCCCCAGTACTTCTTGATGTGCTTTCTTGCGTAATCCATCTACTCAACGCTAAGACTACAAGCAGTTAAAGTTAAAAAGTCTTTCGGAAGGCAGATTACAGGCCGAGTATGAAGAAGAGCAGGTTGCCGAACAGCAATGTTATTATAAGAGCCAGGAATATCGGGAACGCAAACGGCAAGGCCTCCTTGTACACAGGGAATTTCTCCTTTGTTTTCAATTTCCTCATCTTTTTTATGATATTGGCGGTGAGCAGCCTGTCGAATCCCTTAATTTTCTTTTTTATGGCCTCTGTGCTCTTCTCGCTCATCAGGTTGACGGCTATTATGTCGCCCTCGTCGAATTCTTTGATTCCCACGTATTCGACCATTGAATATGTTATGGGCACCGAGAAGAGCATCACAAAGAATGAGCTCACCATCATGAGCACGAGCACGCTTATCCCTATGTAATTCAATCCGATCACGAGTATGGTGAACAGGATGAAAGCCGTATAGACTATTGCAAGTATGGTGGCAATTATGATGTTGTTGGACTTCACAAAAGACAATAGCGGCCTCTTCAGCTTGGCCTTTGCCTTTGGTATATAATAGATTGGCACTATCACTAAGGCGATTATGCCGGTGTTTATCACAAGGGACACTATGAATGGGATATTGAACTGGCTTGCACTGGTTACAAGAAGCGGGAACTGTTGCAATGGCATTATCAGGGACAGGGCCACGAATTCGATCACGTCTGCGGCGCCGAGCTGTCCTATCTTATAGAAAACATAACCTACCCCTCCTATTATCAGAGATAGCGCGATACTTTCTGTTATCGTGCCAAAGTTGAAGTAGAGCAGGGTGAGCACAAAGCCAAATGCAAGCGTGGCATATGCAAAAACTGCTGGCACATTCCTCCTGTTGAATACGTCGAATACCATGTAAACTAAGGCAATCGCGATCAGACTCAGTACCCTAATCATGTAAAGTTGCATAAGATCAGATAAAAGAAGCAGTAAAGCTATATAAACTTATTATCGCGCGGCATAAGCCCGCGGCTTTTGCTTTTCAGTCTCGGGTTTATCCCGTACCTGTTCGAATGTGCCCGCTCCTATTAAAACAAATTCGATCTTCTTGTCCATTCCATCACTAATAGAATAGCGCAGTATATTACCATCCTGGTCAAGGATATATGAGCGTTTTATTTTTGCAAGCCTGCCTATATCCATCAAATCACCAGTTATGTTTACCGTAAAGAGCATATCGTCCATTGACGGGTCAACATCTCCCTGATTCTCCCTTTCGGCATCTCCACTTGGGACATTTTCGCTGATGTTCAGCTTCAGATTTCCCACAAACGCATTGCCTATGCCTATTTCCGCTTTTGCCTGGTCCTTGATATAGTCAAAAACCGCCTGCTTTACAATCTGCTCACATAGCATATCAGCGTTCTTTTTCAACGACATGCCCGATGCGCTCTTACCTCTTAACATAAACCCGGGTTGCTCCGCTGCTCTTGCGGTCGCCGGTTCCTGTCGTGGATAGGCATTTTCTGCAAAAACCAGAGTTAAAGCTGCAGCAACAAGGGCTTTGTTTGCAACCTTTCTAAGATTCCGCGTTGACATTGTATCACCAGCAGCGTATACCTCTTATTTTTAGGGTTTATTGATTCTCTTGAATCTCTCCTCAACCTTTTTCCAGTCTATGTTGTCAACAATAGCTGCAAGGTAGGCCGCCCTGTCCGGCCCGAACTTGTGGTAGTAGGCATGCTCGAATGTGTCGACCGCTATCAGCGGCAGGGATCCAACCATTCCTCCCTGGTTGTGGACATCGTACAGGAAATTCCTGAGCTTGTTGTCCGTTAACATGTCAATGGAAAATACGACCCATCCCCTGCTCGCCTTTCCGGTAGCTATGAATCCCTCCTTCCATTTGTCAATTGACCCGAAGTCCTCTATTATCCTCTTTATAACACTCATATTCTCATCGTACTTGCCATCCCCTCCCATAGTGTCCCAGTAGACCTCGTGCAGCACCATCCCGTTCCCGTTCCATGTCTCTTCCAGCTTGAGCGACCTGAATGCACTGTAGTTTGCGTTCGCCTTTGACTTGTCAACCACTTTCAGCTCGTTCTCTATCTCGTTCCTCTTGTTGACGTAACCAGCGTAGTGAGTGTCATGGTGCCATTTGTACGTTTCCTGGTCCATTATGGCCGATACCCTTTCGTACGGGATCGGCATATCCCTTACCTTGTGGTCAGCTTCCATATTGCTCATATAATCTCCCCCAATACTCATTGACAGAGAAACTATTAAAAGACTCTTTTCTAATACTCTATTTTATTACCTAGAGACTTGGTTTTCTTAGTTATGGTGCGCACATGCTTGATTACAAGGAGATGGAGGAGAAATGGCAGAAAGCCTGGAGTCAGGCAAAGGTATTCGAACCAGAGCCCAATGACAAGAAACCTCTGTTGGTCACTGCCGCATTCCCTTACGTGAACTCTCCGCAACACATAGGCCACGTAAGAACATATGGAACAGCCGATACATATGCAAGATACATGCGCATGCGCGGATTCAACGTGCTTTACCCGATGGCTTTCCATGCTACGGGCATACCTCTTGTCGCAGTTGCAAAGAGGATAAGGAACAATGACCAGGAGCTAATAGACATACTGAAACTTTTCCACTTGCCGGAGAGTGAGATCAGGGAGATGACGGACCCGAAATATATTGCAGACTATTTCATAAAGGACTGGGAAGTAGGAATGAGGGCTGCCGGCTACGGGATTGACTGGCGCAGGAAGTTCGTCTCAATAGAGCCGCTATTCAGTAAGATGGTGGAATGGCAGTTCGCGAAACTGAAGGAAATGGGCTATATAACAAAGGGAAAGCACCCGATAGGATGGTGCACCAATGAGAACAATGCCGTAGGCCAGCACGACACAAAGCACGACATACAGCCTGAGATACAGGCAATAACGGTCGTCAAGTTCAAGGACTCAGCTAGCGATATATTCTTCGGGTGCGCGACCTACAGGCCGGAGACTATTTACGGAGTAACAAATATTTTCATAGACAGGAAGGGAAAATACGTAATAGCAAGGATAAACGGGAATAGGTACTACATCGCGAAGGATGCATCGGAAAGCCTGAAGTACCAGTTCGATATGGAGACCGAGGGGGAGATAAGCGCGGAGGAGCTTCTTTCAAAGAAGGCGATAAACCCGATCAACAACAACGAGGTGCCGGTGCTTCCCGGATTCTTCGTCAAATCAGACATGGGAACTGGAATTGTGATGAGCGTGCCGGCTCACGCCCCTTTTGATTATGTGGCCCTGCAGAGACTAAAGAGAGATAATTACCCGGTTCCACAGATGGAATACAAAAAGGTACTTGATATCGAAAAGAAAGACGGAGTGGGAATCGGGAGGTCGCTAACCGATGTCAATGTCGGAGAGGCAAAGGTTGACCACCCAGAGGTCCCTGCACTTGCTTATCTTGAAATACTACACACTAACGTCGACGCGATAGATGACATGATTGAGTTTGCGACCAAGCTTCTTTACAGAGAGGAATCCCATTGGGGCGTAATGGCCATAGAGGAGTACAAGGGAATGAGAGAGCCCGAGGCACGCGACATTATAAAGCAAAAACTTGAGAAGGCCGGCCAGGCATTCCAAATCCACGTAATAAGCAACGATGAGCCTGTCTACTGCAGATGCGGCTACAGGGTAATAGTCAGAGTGGTAGAGCAGTGGTTCATAAACTACGGCGACCAAAAATGGAAGGAGACCGCAAGAAAGGATCTCAAATCGATGAGAATATATCCGGAAAAGCTCAGAACAACCTTTGAAAAGGTATTGGAATGGCTTGATCTTAGGGCTGCGGAGAGGAAGCAGGGGCTTGGGACACCGTTCCCGTTCGATACCACGTCAATAATAGAATCGCTTTCAGATTCGACAATCTACATGTGCTTCTACACGTTCGTACACATACTAAGGAACGAGAAGATAATGCCCGAGCAGTTGAAACCCGAGTTCTTCGACTACATACTTCTTTCCTCCGGCGAAATAGGCGCCGTTGCAAAGTCTACAGGCATAAGCGAGCCGGTAATAACAAAATGCAGGGAATCTTTTGATTACTGGTACAGCAACACCTCAAGGCATTCTGGGCCCGACCTGATACCTAATCACCTCACCATGTACATATTCAACCATGTCGGGATCTTCAAGGAGGCCAATTGGCCGAAGCAGATAGTCGTAAACGGTTTCGTGAACTATGAGGGTGAAAAGATGAGCAAGAGCCTGGGAAACATAGTCCCATTATCAGATGGCGTCGGAAAATATGGCTCGGACCCAGTCAGGTTCATAGAGATAACTGGAGCCGATCTTGATACGACTACGGAATTCAGCATGGACGCGATAAACAGCATAAGATCCAGGAACGAATTCCTTTACAAGGCGATACTCTCGCTTCCAACGATAAGGAGCAAGGAGCTCTCGCACATGGATTATTGGCTGTACTCAAAGCTGAACTCAAAGATAAAAAATGCGACCTCGCACATGGACAGCGTAAACCTGAAGGGCGCATACACAGGAATATACTACGATTCAGTCAACGAGCTCAAGAAGTACATTGAGAGGAACGGTGAGAACGAGATAGTGATGCGCGAATTCCTTGAGGACGTAACACTCATGATTGCACCATCTATGCCCCACGTCGCTGAGGAGTTTTGGAGCGCGCTCGGAAAGAGCACGCTTGCCGCGCAGGAGCAATGGCCGGAATTAAATCAGCAGATGGTTAACCCTGAGGAGGAATTGCTCGAATCCATAATAGACAAGACCGCAGACGATATACGCCAGAGCATAGAGCTCACGAGCAGGATAACCGCGAACAGGGGCAAGACTGTCAGGGAGATACGCATAATAGTGGCGGACCAATGGAAACTGAAGGCCTACAACATCCTCGCAAAAAGCAAGAGCATGAGCAAGACGATGAACAGCGAGGAACTCGGCAGGCTCAACAGGAACACACTATCCGATTTCCTCTCGCAGTTCGCAAAGAAGCTCACCACGCTCACAGAGGTCGGAGAATTCGATACGCAGCTGCTTCTCAAGGCATTCATGGAGGCGAAGGACTACCTCGGTGCGAGGTTCAATGTAAGGGTTGAGGTTGAGAACGAGACAGGTTCCGGATCCGCAAGGGCCGGGAGGGCCCTTCCCGAGAAGCCCAGCATAGACATAGTGTGGGGTTAGGATGGCCGCAGGAAAAGATTTGCTGAAAGGCCATGACCTCTTCGTGTTTGATTGGGACGGCACCCTGAACAGCATGAGGATCACCATGCGCGTGAACGAGAGCCTGAAGCGGGCGCTCGGCATATGGAACACTGACAGCAGCATAAAGGACTTCGGGCACGTTGATTACGACCTGAAGAAAAGGCTCAGGAGCGAGGAGCGCAAGAACGACCTCATGACATTCCTTTTCGATATACTCCTTTACCTTAGCAGGCCGAAACTGCACAACGACTCGATGAGGCTGATACAGCACCTAAAGAGTAAGGGCAAGAAAGTGGCGGTATTCTCAAACGGAAGAAGCCGAAGGGTATTAAGGGAGATGAGGATTCTCGGAATAACAAACCATTTTGACATCATAGTAAGCGCAAGGGACCTGAATGCGCTGAAGCCCAATCCGACCGGATTGAAGGCGATACTCAACTCTCTTAAAACAAAGCCCGAAAGAACAGTCTATGTGGGGGACATGGTAGATGACGTGATAACAGCGAAGCTGGCGCATGTGCACTCTTGCGCGGTTGCAGGCGGGTTCGACAGCTACCACAGGCTAAAGAGCATAAATCCTGATTACATATTCAGGAGCATAGAGGAACTTGACGGTTCCATATGATTAGGATCAGTTTATGTAGTTGCGAGCGTAACCTTTTTGGCCCTTAGCAAATTTAGGGCTCTTTCTGCAAGATCCAGGCTCAACGGCCTTGGATCAACGGCATCATGCCTCAAAATAAACATAACTCTAACTACATTTTTGGCTGCCGGCCCGCTTTCCGCTCCGGCCGTCAATGCGTAGCTCATCGCTATCTCCTCAGTAGATGGGATCACCCTGCCGGTCAGCGGGGATCGAGCATTCTTGCTAGTCATAATATCAGAATCATTTTATGGAGCGCATGGTATTTAAAGCCTAGCTTTTGGCTCCGCAAAACATTGGATGGCGAAACAGGGCTGCCGCCGCGACAGGAGAATACGACACAAAAGGCTATAGAAAGGCTTTTAAATATGTTTAATCAAACCCTTATTACATATACGGAGTAAGGCGTAAAAGCTAATTCTACGTATGAGCAAAAGATGAAATGAGAAACGAAGGCGGAGACTCAGGAGACTATGGAGAAAGACACGGAGGCCACAGAGGCGGTGGCGAAGGAAGGCGCGGAATGAACATGAATCCAAACTACTTCTTGCCGAAACCTGTAAAGGTAGGCGATGAGGTCGAGGTAAAGATCGAGGCTGTTGCATCGAAAGGCGATGGGATAGCAAAGAAGGATGGATTTGTAATCTTTATAAAGGGCGCGAAGGAAGGCGAGACCATAAAGGTTAAGATTACCGATGTAAAGGCCAGGTTCGCAATTGGCGAAATCATAGCGTAATAAACCTAATTTTTATTTTTTTATTTTTTACGTTTATATTATAAATTAGCTATGCCCATATTCAATTTGGTGTCCCGATGTATGATGCGAGCGTTATAGAGGAGAAGTGGAAGACGCACTGGAAGGCGAAGAGGACGTTCCGTTTCGACGATAAGGACGGGGATAAGCCGCTTTTTGTAATAGACACGCCCCCACCGTTCACGAACGGGGAGCTCCATATGGGGCAGATATTCTGGGTATCCTACATCGACATAATCGCAAGGTACAAGAAAATGAAGGGATTCAATGTGTTATACCCGCAGGGGTGGGACGCGCACGGATTCCCTACAGAGATCGCGGTAGAGAAGAAATTCGGGAAAAAGATGAGCAGGGAGGAGTTCTACAAGAAATGCCTCGAGCTGTCAGCAGAGAACATAAAGAAAATGAGGGAGCAGATGCTCACGTTGGGATCGACGTTCGATGACAGATACGAATACAACACCACGTCGGATGATTACATAAGGAAGGTGCAGCTCTCTCTGATACAGATGTATGAGAAGAAGGCGCTTTACAGGGCATCGCACCCTGTAATGTGGTGCGTAAAGGACGCCAGCGGCATAGGGAACCCCGAAACGGAAGAGCTAGAGGAGGAGACAAACCTCAATTATGTGAACTTCAAGATCGCGGGCTCAAAGAACAAGGCCGTGATGATAGCTACAACAAGACCGGAACTAATGAACGCCTGCGTCGCGGTGGCTGTTAATCCAAAGGACGAACGATTCAAGGACCTCATAGGCAAGAAGGCCAAGGTGCCGGTGTTCGGCCAGTCTGTAGAAGTAATAGCGGATGAAAATGTCGACCCGAAGTTTGGAACAGGGGCGGAAATGGTGAGCACTTTCGGCGACAAGGCGGACGTTGAGGTCTACATGAGGAACAAGCTGAATTTCATAGAGTCGATGGACGAGAGGGGCATGCTGAAGAATGCTGGCCCCTTGACAGGACTTTATGTGGGCAAGGCAAAAGAGGCTGCATTGGTGGAACTCCAGAAGGAGGGCGCACTGGTCAAGCAGGAGAAGATAAAGCACACGGTTAAAGTGCACGACAGGTGCGGAACAAGAATAGAATACATACTCGCAAAGCAATGGTTCCTGAAGACAAAGGAGCACTCCGACAAGATAAAACAGCTCGCCAATGAGATAAAATGGCACCCTGACTTCACAAGGCAGAGGCTTTACGACTGGGCAAACTTCATAGAATGGGACTGGAACATAACAAGGAACAGGATATTCGGAACTCCGATGCCGTTCTGGAGCTGCGAGAAATGCGATTTCATAATCGCACCAGACCCAAAGAATCTCCCGATCGATACCAGCAAGTCAAAGCCAAAGAGCGTCAAATGCCCGAAATGCGGTGGAAAAGTGGTGGGTACGATCGAGACGATAGACAACTGGATAGACTCATCGATAACACCATTGATAATCGCAGGATGGCCTGACAACAAGGAGCTATTCAGAAGGGCATTCCCCAGTTCCGTGAGAATACAGGGCACAGACATCATAAGGACGTGGGCATTCTACACGATATACAGGAGCTGGATGGTGGGTGGTAACAAGCCATTCGAGGACATAATAGTCCATGGAATGATACAGGGAGTTGACGGGAAGGAGATGCACAAGAGATTCGGGAACGGCATCTATCTTCCGGATCTTGTGCCAAAGTACTCCGTTGACACTGTGAGGCTTTGGGTTGCGCTCAGCGGAGGCATCGGAAAGGACAAGCCGTTCTCGTACGCGGAGATGGATTACGCTAAAAGCTTCACAACAAAGCTGTTCAATTCGGCAAACTTCGTGAAGATGGCATTGGAGAAAGGCAAGGTGCCGAAGAAGGAACCGCACGAGCACCTAAACATATTCGACATATGGATCCTGAACAGGCTGAACGACACAGTAAAGGAGGTTACCGAATCCTACGATGACTTCACCCTATATGGCGCAATGAACAAGGCGATAAACTTCTACTGGCACGAGTTCGCCGATTATTACATAGAGAACGTGAAGCACAGGGTATATTCCGAGGACAAGACGATGGCGAACAGCAAGGCAGCCGCGCTCTTCACTCTTAGGCACGTAATGGAGCAGTCCCTTAGGATGTTCGCTCCGGTGATGCCGTTCGCCTGCGAGGAACTGAATTCCTGGTTCAGCAAGACAAGCATATTCGACCAGAGGTTCCCAACGTTCACCGAGAAGCCGCCCACAAGCAGCTATGCGATAAACGGGCTGGTCTTCAAAAGCAAACTCATCGATATCGATTACGCGAACGCGGGCGCGTTCATAAACGTGATAATAAGCGATGTCAGGAAGGCAAAAGCAAAGGAGAAAAAGGCTCTAAACTTCGAGATAACATCTATTAATATAAAGGTTCCTGAAGAATATTATAAAGCAACCTTGTCCTCTAAAGAGGAGCTTATGCAGATATGCAAGGCAAAGAAGGTAGAGATCGCAAAAGGAAATTACTCTGTAGAAGTGAAAATATAGGTTTGTGTGTTTGTAATGGCTAGAATGCATTCTAAAAGGCACGGAAAGTCAAAGTCAAGGAAGCCTATGGCAGATATGATAGGCGAGCCGAAGGACTTTGACAAAAAGAAAGTAGAGGATATAATAGTAGCATACGCAAAGCAGGGAATGGAGCCGGCAATGATCGGGCAGAAGCTCAAGACAGAGCACGGAATACCTTATGTCAAGCACTACATGGGCAAAAGGCTTGTAAAGATAATGGAGGAGCAGGGCGTGAAGAAGACAGACGCGATGCCACCAGACCTCATGGACCTCATGAAGAAGGCGGTCAATACAAACGCGCACCTGGAAAAGAACAAGCAGGACAAGAACAATGCGATGCGATTGCGAAGAATTGAATCGAAGATATGGCGATTAACAAAGTATTACATAAGGACGGGAGCGCTCCCGCAAGGTTGGAGATACGATCCAAAGCAGGCAGAGCTTATCATAAAGAAGGCATAGTGGTGGAATGGCAATTCAAAAGAAGTCTGAAAACTGGAAGCTCAAGAAGTGGTTCTCCGTATACGCGCCAAAGGTATTCAACGATGCGCTTGTCGGCGAGATGCCGGGCAACGATGAGAAGGCCGTAATGGGAAGGAAGATAGTTGTAGGACTGGATTCCCTCACAAGAAACCCGAACCACGCTTACACAACAGCGACACTTAAGATAATCGATGTGAACGGAAACTCCGCACATACGAAGCTCGTATCAATATCGCAATTGTACAGCTACATAAGGTCTCTTGTACGAAGGTACAGGAGCGTTGCTAGCACAGTGCAGCCGGTCATGACAAACGACGGAGTGAACATGGTCGTGAAGATGCTTGTCATTACAAAGGCAAGGGTCACGCACAGCAGGATAGTGGGAATAAGAAAAGAGCTCAACGAACTCACATCCAACTTCTTCAAGGAGAACGACTCGAACACGGCGATAAATGCTGTTATTGAGGGAAAGTTCCAGGCGGAGCTTGCATCAAAGCTGAAGCACATCGCGCCTTTGAACAAGGTAGAAGTCAAGACACTGGAAGTAAATTAATCCTTTTCCTAACTTAGGCTTACAAGGACCACTCCTATGGCTATGATCAATACTCCCGCCCACCTTAGTAAAGGTACGTTTTCCTGCAGTATAGTGGCCGCAAACACCACCGCAAGCATGTAGCTTATCCCGTTGAGCCCGTATGCCCAGCTAAGGTGAACGCGGCTCAATACGTAGAAGTAAACCGCTGTTGATATTGCATACACGCCCAGCCCCGCTGCAAGGGTCAGGCTGAGGTAATGGTCGAGGAATGCGTACTTGAACAGGAATTGGCCAACTCCGCCCAGTGCTGTTGATACGACAAGGAGCAATACGCTGATCAGTTTTGTATCTCTCATTGGATCACTAGGCCGTGAGGGCCACCACCACTATCCCGAGGAATATGAGCAGTATGCCCACAACCCTTGTCAGGCTTACCCTCTCCTTCAGCCTTGCCGCTGATATCAATGTAACGAATATGAAGGAGCTGGCGAATATCGGGAATACCACTGACAATTGGGAATGCTGCGAGCGCTATGAGGTACAGAGTGAAGCTGACCACGTACCCGCAAAGACCGATAAATATGTACCTGTTCCTCAATGTGCCTATTATCTGGGTTACCGTATCCAGCCTCTTTTTCAGCCCCCTCTTGAACAGCAGCTGCGAATAGGACGTGAAAAGGGCAGCAATAAGTGTTAAAAATATGACTAAGTAAATATTCATAACGCCACTTAGGTGATTTATTGAGAAAGTTTACAAAGGAATTCGTAACCTCCCTTATAACAATAATACTTGCAATAATCGCTATTGCCTTATTTATAAGTTCTGGTAGCACCCTCTTATTTTACGTTGCTGTGGCGATTGCGCTGGCATTCGGCTTCTACAATGCATGGATGATATCGTTGTTGGAGGGAGAGCCCGAAACCCCGATAAGGAAGGGTTCCAGAGGGCGCTAGTATAGTTAATCCGGGTTGTTTATGAATACCTTAATCATCGCAGAGAAACCAAGCGTAGCACTTAGGGTAGCAATAGCGCTTGGCAACAACACCCAGAGAAAGATAAACCTCAATGGCGTCAATTACTATGAGATAGACGGCCCGAAGGGAAAGACATTCATCGCTGCGGCAGTAGGGCACATATTCACAATAGCGCAGAGCGACCAGAAGCGCGGATATCCGGTACTTGATGTGAAGTGGGTAGCGTCTTATGAGGTCAACAAGACAGCGTTCTACACGAAGAAGTACCTTGACGTATTCAGGATGCTGGCGCACAAGAGCGATTCCTACATAAACGCCTGCGACTTCGACATAGAGGGGACTGTCATAGGCACCAACATAATAAAGTTCCTCGGAGGGGACATGCAGAACAAGGCAAAGCGAATGAAGTTCTCCACCACGACAATACCAGACATAAGAAATGCATACGAGAACCTGATGCCGCTTGACCTGAACAACTTCTACGCGGGAGAGGTGCGCCACATGCTCGACTGGCTCTGGGGAATAAACCTGAGCAGGGCGCTTACAAGCGCGCTTGTAGGATCAAGGTTCATGCGATCCTTGAGTATAGGTAGGGTTCAGGGCCCTACGCTTGCATTGCTGGCAAAAAGAGAATTAGAGATACAGAAATTCGTTCCAAAACCATACTGGAATGTGCTTGTACTTATCAAGGAGGTAGAATTCGCAAACGTAAAAGGGGATATATTCGACAGCAAAGACGCAAACAAGGTCCTGGAGCATACAACTGCAAACCTGAAACATGCAGTAGTCGAGGACGTTGAGGCGACAGAGCAGCTGGTAAGGCCTTATCCCCCATTTGACCTGACATCACTACAGATGGAGGCAAGCAGAATATTAAGGCTTGACCCATCAACAACCCTTGCAACTGCACAAACATTATATGAACGCGCTTATACCTCATACCCAAGAACATCATCGCAGAAACTTCCACCGACTTTGGGACTTCCAAAGATAATAGGAGAGCTTTCGAAGAACCCGAAGTATGCACATCTTGCAAACAAGCTTGTAGAAGAAAAGAGATACAGACCGAATGAGGGAATGAAAATTGATGAGGCACATCCTGCAATCTATCCAACCGGCGTCATACCAAAGGACCTAACGGACATAGAGGCAAAATTGTACGACCTGATAGTCAGGAGATTCCTTTCGGTATTTGCTGCTTATGCAAAAGTCGCAAGGTTGAAAGTTATAGTAAAGATAGGAGATGAGAGATACGTTGCAAACGGCGCAAGAGTAATCGAAAAGGGATGGTATGAATTCTATGAATTTTCAGCAGTAAAGGAGAAGACGCTTCCTGATTTCGTAAAAGGAAAACCCGCTGATGCGACAAAGGCATACATGCACGAACTGCAAACGCAGCCTCCAAGGCGTTACGGGAAGGCAAGCCTGATTGGTGAGCTCGAGAAGAAAGCGCTTGGAACAAAGGCGACAAGAGCCGCAATAATAGACACGCTTTTCAAAAGGGGATACATAGAGGGTTCCGCCATAAAGGTCACAGACTTCGGTGTAAGCGTTTACAATGCCCTGAATGAGAACGTCAACATGATAGTCAACGAGGAGACAACGAAGAGGCTCGACGAGGACATGGAAAAGATATCAGAGGGCAAGGAAAAACCCGAAAAGGTACTGGAGGAGGGCAAGACAATGCTCATCGAGGCGCTCAAGGCGTTTGACAGCAACAAGGAGAAGATCGGGAAGGCGATGCAGGAAGGATTGGTGGACAGCCAGATAACGCTCGGCAAATGCCTGAAGGACGGTGGAGACCTTATAATAAAAAGGTCGAAAGCGGGGAAGCAATTCGTTGCGTGCGCCAATTATCCAAATTGTGTAAACACATACTCAGTCCCGCAGAACGCGCTAATAGCCCCGACAGGAAAGGTCTGCGAACATTGCCATACTCCAATAGTAAAAGTGATCAGAAAGGGCAAAGGCGTTTTTGAGATAGATCTCGACCCCGACTGCATAACAAAGCAGAAATGGAAAGACAAACGCGAGAAGAAGCTCCAAGATGCCGCTGCCGCGATAAAAGCGGTACCTGCATCGGAATTGAAGGCAAAAGCTAAACCCAAAACACCAATACCAAAAATTGCACCTGCCGCCGAGCCAAAACCAGTTGTAGAGGTTGTAACAAATCAGATTACAAAGGTCCCAAAACCGATTGGCACTAAAATTGTACCGCAGAAAAAGGCCAAACCGCAGGCGAAAAAGGCAAAGGCGCCCAAGAAGACTGCAAAAATAAAGAGGCCCGTAAAGAAAAAAGAGGAGTTGTGAACATGTTTTTACCAGAATCGTACAAAAGGTTGAAGAGGGGCCCGCAGGTCATCCTTCCAAAGGACATCGGCATGGTAATGGCCTATACCGGAGTGAACAGGAACAGCGTATGCGTGGATGCGGGAACGGGCAGCGGATGGCTTGCGATATCGTTGGCGAGAGTGTGCAAGAGCGTCACAAGCTACGACACGCGCGACGAGTTCATAAGGATAGCGGAGAGGAACAGGGAAAACGAGAAGCTTGACAATCTAAAGATCAAGAATAAGGATGTTAGAAAAGGGATATCGGAAAAGAGAGTGGACATTGTCACGCTCGACATGCCGAACTCCGACAAGGTCGTGAAGCATGCGAACAAGGCACTCAAGCCGGATGGCTACATATTCGGATATCTTCCCCACATGGAGCAGGTGAAGGACTTCGTTGCTCAGCTCAACAAGTACAAATTCCATGAGATACAGACCATGGAGGTCATAGTAAGGGACATGCTCGTAAGAGAGGAGGGCACCAGACCATCGACAAAAGGTGTATGGCATACCGCATATTTGGTATTTGCGCAAAAAGCATCAGTGATGAAGAAGTGAGTTGGGAAAATGGCAGACCTCAGGGAAAAGATAGATAATTTCTTTACAGTGGCAAAGAAGGGATACGATAGCACATACTGGATATTCGTTATAGTGGCATCTGCCGCGGTAATAACAAAGCTGTTTGGAGTAAGTGGAATTGTAGCATCAGTTCTCGCATTCTTTTGCTTCTACATATTTGGAAGGATCAGCTTGCGCCGCGAGAAAAGGATCGCAAAAAGGAAAGCGAAGGGTTAATATTACAATAATATTAATTTATTCCAAGTGATTTTATGGATTCTAAAGGAATTAGCCAGAAAAAGAGACCAAATTTGAGCAAGGGCGCAGCAGATATTGATAAACTGAGGCCATACCTTAGGGTTGATAAGGAATTAAGTAGCATTGTAAGAGGATTGAACGAGCGGATCAGAACAAACAGCGAAATGCTAGAGAAGAAAGTAAAGGGTAAGAACTTACTAAGATACGGGTTTCGCAGTGAAAACGGCGGCATAAAATTGGATTCTCTGACTGTACCAACTGATACCGGTAAGTCTACTATCACTATGTCAGAAGTGATGACGATTTCAGACCATAAGAAAGCGATAAGATTCATTGGAGAGTACCTTAAAAAGATTGGTGGTGACATTGCGCCGCTACTAAGAATCACCATATCACCAATTACCGATGGCGCAAAGGCGCACGATCCCGACTTTGTAGACTTATTGGAAGCATTACGCAAACGTAAAATATCTAAGTCTAGCTTGCGCTTACAGATAGTTCATACTCCTAAAAAGGAAAGAAAATCCAAAAAGTAGATTATGACTGCCTGCCCTTCTTGCTCGCTATGTACCTGTTGACAAGCTCGACTGCCTTGTCTATCGCCCTCCTTACATCAGCGGTAGTCTTTGCGCCCGTGCATATTATCTTTCCGTTCTTGAAGAGAAGAAGCGCAGCCTTTGGCTCGTGCACCTTGAAGATTGCTCCAGGGAACTGCTCAGGCTCATAGTCTACATCATGCGAGAGCTTTGCAAGTCCATACAGGTCAAGGTCTACGTTCAGTTCGGCCTTTGTTACTATGTTCTGAACCTTGTAAGTAGGTTTTAGCACAACCCTCTTGTGCGGAGGATACAATTGATTGGAACGTTTAGCCATATTATACACTTTTTAGTATTTACTGATAATACTTCCACATACAGCTTTAAATAGCTTTATATAGTGATATTCTACTACTATTCGTAAAGACTGATTATTATGACAAAGAGATCGCAGGGTCTATTCTCAGGAAGGACAAGGCACCTGGCAAGGCACCACAAGCCCTCAGAGTTAAGCGTAAGCGAGACAATAAAGAGCTTCAAGGTAGGTGACAACGTTGCGATAGTGCCGAAGGGCAACTTCAAAAACATACCGCACCCAAGATACCGCGGCAAGATAGGAAAGGTGATCGAAAGGAGAGGCAGCGGCTATGTTGTTGAGTTGAAGATATTCAGATCAACGAAAAGAATGACAGTTCCAGTCCTGCACCTAACAAAGGTATAAATTATACGATTTATTTTAATGATTAGCGCGACCTGTAGCTTCCGGGCTCGAACTCTCTCTTCCTGTAAGGCTTTGTGAACATGTAGAAGCGCTCGTCTCCCATGAGTTCTCCTATTATCCTGTCTGTAATCAGCTTTGCCGGATCCTGCAGAAGCTGCACCCGGTCCATTATGTCCTGGAATCCCTCGAACTTCTTCTCGTTTCTTGCCTTGATTATTGCCTCCAGGTGCTTCTTTCCTATTCCCGGAAGCAGCTCAAGTGCGTGCTGCCTTATGTTCAGGGGGCCTGCCGTGTTGAACACATCAACGAACCTCTTCTCGTTGCCCCTCACTATCCTCATAACAACGTTCGGCAGCTCGTTCTTTGATGTCTGTGTAAGCTCGTCGTAGCCTATCCTTGACTTTATCAGAAGTATCTTCTCCCTTTCCTCCCTTCCTATGTAGACGCGCTCCCCAAGGCTGAGACTGGCTCCCGGCTTTATGGTCGCCTCTAGTATTGTGAACTTCTGCTCTCCAAGCAGTTGGGTTATGGGTTCCGACCTGTTGGAGAATGACTTGCCGCTGACCATGAAGTCCAACACGTATGCGTGCTCCTCACGTTGCTCTTCCATTTCCATTTTCCCAATCCCCAATTGCAGAATGCATCAAAAATATTATGCCTTGTCCTTTGTCATTGCCAGCAATTTGTTGACGTCCTCATCAGAGAATGTCTTCCTCTCCGCTGCGAGTATCTGCCTTAAAGTCATCTGATTCTTCGGCATTATCTCGAGTATCTTGACTACGCTCTTCTCGTTTATAATGCCTGTTGCCTCAAGCTCCTTCTTCAGCTTGTCGTTCTTTGCCTTCGGCGTCCCGAACTTCTTCGCGTGCTGCAGAGCAAGCTGCTGCTCGTATGTGAGCTCGCCGCTCTTGTTGTCCTCAAGAACCTGAATAACATCATCAATCGATACAATCTTAGTTTCCTTTACGTCCATCTAGACCACTGTTTTACCCTTTTTATATTATGCAATGTTAAGTATTTAAGGCTTTTATATCAAGATGATATTATTATACGGAAAAAGAAGGGTTTTTAATGGATGCGAAAAGTTCCTACCTCGCTGTTCTCAAGGAGGTAAAGAAGCACATAGCGGGAAAGGACGACATAATAGAGCTCATGTTCATAGCGCTGGTTGCGAACGGCCACTGCCTGCTGGAAGGGGTCCCGGGAGTGGCAAAGACAGTGATGACGAAGGCGCTTGCAGATGCGATAAACGCGCAGTTCACAAGGGTTCAGGGAACTCCGGACCTCGACATGAAGGATATAATCGGTTTCACGTTCATTGATGACAAGACCCACAATGTCACAATAAAGAAGGGGCCGATATTCACAAACATACTGCTCATCGACGAGCTCAACAGGACGCCTGCAAAGACGATGGCCGGATTCCTAGAGGCGCTTGAGGAGAGGCAGGTCACGATACCCGGCGCCCCGACAGAGCATCTTCCAAGCCCGTTCATAGCGTTCGCAACGCAGAACCCGCTGAACATAGAGGGGACTACCCCGCTGCCCAAGGTTCTGGCAGACAGGTTCCTTATGAGGATCGCCGTGAGCTATCCGTCAAACGAGGAGGAGATAGAGATGCTGAGGCTCAAGGAGCAGGAGACGCAGGTGAAGACCGAGAAGGTCATGGACATCAATGACATACTCCAGATGCAGAGCGACATGGAGAAGATAAAGATATCCGATGAGGTGATAAAATACATAACCAGGCTCGTTGAATTCACAAGGCTCGACATCCACGTTGTCATGGGCGGAAGCCCGAGGGCAGAGATCGCATTCATGAGGTGCGGAAAGGCAAAGGCGCTGGTTGAGGGAAGGACGGAGGTAACCATGGATGACGTGAAGTTGCTCGCAAAGCCGATATTGAGCCACAGGCTTGTGGTAAGGTCGACAGGAGGAATCGGAGTCAATGGGATAATAGACGGCATAGTGGCCAGTGTGAAATGATAACAGGATTTAAGTCAAAGCCAGACTAGAATAATCCCTTATTCTTCTTTGCTGCAGTATATCTTTCAGTATTACGCTGTTCCTTACCCAATCATTTCCCTTTATGTCAAGTCTTGATTTTATGCAGTCGAACATCTCCCTTGTGGAATGCAGGATGGCTGGCTCGTTCTGCAACGTCTCGCGGACGTGTTCCCTAACATTCCATACCCCCACGGGCATTATGTAGCCGTCGTGAACCTCTCTTAGTATCAGCGCCACCGCCTGTTTCTTGAGTAGTTGGAGCTTCTCGGTTATTGCAAGCCTTCCAGAATAGTAGCAACCGCCTATCTCCGCATACGTCTTCCTGCCGCCATACTGCTCGTAGGAGCCGAATATGGATATGTTTACGCCGTCCTCGTTCCAGACCGTCTTCGGATACCACGCCTCTATCGATTCGTATTGCCAGTTGCCGGGTATGAGAAATATCAGCCACCTGTTGTCCAATGCGTTGTTGAAATATGCGTGTATTGAGTCCAATGGCTCATAGCCTTTTACTTCCTCAAGATTGTTCTTTGATAAGGTATCATCAACAGCAGTTATGCTCCATCTTGTTGGCACGAACTTCCTTCTTGTGCCGAGTCCGAACAGCCCGGCAGACAGTCCGCGCTGTATCTTCGACACCGGTATGCCCTTGTCGTACAGTTCGATCATTGCTGTCTTTGATGGCGCATCTGTGTCACTGTAGAGATTTTCAACTTTGTTGTCAGCCCTCATGTTGTAAAGCTCGAATTTCCTCATCTTGGCGCTGGGTCCGAATGGCTCTACCTCATCCTTCAGGGTCATCTTCACGAATGGCTTGCTGGAGAATGAGATCTCTGCCTCTGCAGGCCTTTCCGCAAGTGCAAGGTCCCTAACCAACTCCTCAACCCTCCCATGCTCAACGTTCTGCACCTTCGTTCGGTGGAGGCCCCTCACAAGCTTCGAGCGCATGTTGACTATGTCCTCTATGCCCATGCTGCGCCACATTTCCGGCGTGCTTAGTATTGTTGTGTCGCCGAATTCTGGAGGAACCAGCGGGCCTATGTTTACATAGGGGTATCCGTACCTTCCTATGAATAGATCGGTGGGTGAGCTGCCCACAAGCTCCATCTTGCTCGTGAACGGCATCATCTTTGCCCTGTAGTAGTATCTGAGAAGGGCGGGATCGCGCATGTGCCTGTACACTATGTTCGATCGCTTCACTCCTGGCGTCTTCTCGTCCAACTCGCTTATTATGGACCACCTGTCCATGCTCCCACTCGCAGTTATCATGTCTGTAAAATTAGTTAAACCTAGCGGTGTATTCCTATTGTGTTGGTGTCTCTGCCCTGATTCTGTTTCTTTCAATGAAGTTTATAAAAACAAATGTTGTATCAACGCTGATCACAGCCTCCTCATATGTAGATGCAGCGCCACTAGATAGCTGACTTTTTACTAGCGCGGTCTTGACCTTCTCATCGCTATAGCCCAGTTCGTTGAATATGGTCCTTGCAACACTGACCTTCGCAGCGTAATCAAGGTTCTTGAGTTTCTTGTTGTATTCCTCCTCCGTGCCCTCATTGGTCCTGTTTTCCTCAATGGAGACTAGCGCCTTATCAAAAAGCAATGTCTCGCGTGAGGTAAGCCATTCAAGAAAATCCGTTAAACGCGATGCTCCCTCCTTTGGTGAAACTAGTATAAAATAATAGAGAAATGCGTTTTTAGTATCGGGAACCCTGGTGATTGCCATTGCGGATGCTGATTTGGTCAATTTCTCCATCTCCTTCTCGGAGGGCTTTATCTCAAGGTAGTTGAACAGACTTAGAGTCCATTCTCTGAATTTGGTTAGGGTTGGGTCACAGAACGCCTTTATGTAATCCGGTGCCTCTTCGTATATGGCAAGAGAAAACATTATTTTTCTTGACCTTGCGATCCTCTCTGATATGGTGCTGTCCTCTCTTAGCATTGCTTTTGCTACGGTGGATGGGGCTGTTGCATTTGCTATCGGTCTTGACGACTCCCTGTTAGCTGACACTCTATCACTCATACCTTATCGCCTTATAAGATATATATCCTTTTGTGTAGTCAGGAATAGCGCTATTTCCTGTACTGGTAGTAGCTGGTCACCTTGCCAAAGTTACTGCCAAGCCTCTTGGATATGTAGTTGTAGGCATCGTCGGGCTCCTTGCCCTCAAAGAATCGAGTCTTGACTATGAAGCCGTAGTCGCCATCAGTCACAAAGACCTCCTCCACGTTCTTTATGTCGATTAGCTGCTCCGCAAGGTGGTCCGCATCGGCGTTCATTGGCGGCTGCACGAAGTAGAACTTGTAGAATCGCTTGCTGAGACGCCTTATACGGGCGCCATTGCCGTTTCTCCCTTGCTTGTTGTTATTCATAAACACACCTTTAGCGTGAGGCGTTGTTTGTGTACACTAAGAGATTGAATGATGTAAGAAGAAAAAGACGTACGACATAGAGCCGTACGTATTGGGTGATGTTGGTTGGGATTGGGATTTCTTTCTGTAAAAGTTGTATTATTGGGTTTTTGGGATTATTCATCCGACAACCAAGTTGTTAAGATAAACGACTTTCCACATATATATGCATGCCGACGTTAGTCAGACGTGTCTGACAAGGTATTAATTATAATATTACAATAATATTGATTAATCGCCTAATTCTTAATATATAACCCATATATTAATCCATATTTTACCTCTTAGTAAACAGCAGATATAGCAAACTATTTATATTTTATTAATCAATATGTAATCCATATGATAGCATTACCACGACGTGTAAAGGCAGCCTTCTTACGACTGAAGAAGGCAAACGCGCAGTACATCGAGATAAAGCACATAAAGGACTATTTCTTTGTATACCAGTCCACCAGCAGATGGGACAAGGTAAGGAAGAAGCCCGTAAAGGTACCTTTGTACATAGGCAGGATAACGAATGCTGGTCAGTTCATAGCTGCCAAGAAAAGGAAGCCCAGAAATCTTAGCCCAGAAAGAGAAAATCAGCTCGTAGTTGAGCATCCAGCTTTGGATTCGGGGCAAAAGACCCTGGAGACAACAATTAGAGAGGAAAAGAAATACAAACACGAACCAATGTTGCTTAGGGCATTAAGCATGAATGGCAGAATATCAATGTCAGTGCTCGGAAAAATGATCGGACTCAAAGAAACAGCAGTATCTTTGCAAGTTAAAAAGCTGGAAAAACGATACGGAATAAAGTATCTTGCAGAAATTGACGTAACAAAGTTTGGATACACGCAGTTCTTAGTCACTGTAAAGTTCCTTGGAGATTCGCCAAAGATAGAAGTGTTGAGAGAGATATTGTCAAAGGACGCAAGAGTACAGCTAGGATTGATGACAAAAGGAGACTTTAACCTAGTGATATATGCTTTGGCAAAAGATAGCGCAGAAATTAACACAGTAGTTGCAAGGCTTAGAGAAAAAATAAATTATAGGTCAATATGGATAACTTCGCCTTTGCAGGAGGGTTATGGATTTGTGCCGTTAAGGCCCGAATTTTTAGACCTACTAAAGGACAAATTGCTAACTAGAGAGTATGCCATATTAAAGGAATTGACAGATAACGGAAAAATTGACTTCTCTGAGATAGATAGAAAATATGGCTTTGATAAGGGAAGGTCGCAGTATTCATATTACAAATTGAAGGAACAGGGTATCATAAAAAGGATAACTATATCCATGCAAAATTTGTCAATTAAATACGTTGGAATTATAGTTGAAAACTATTGTTGATCATGACAAATATATAGAAAATAATAGAGAACGATCACTTTTGAGATATAATAAAGATACTGCGAAATAATTTAAGCGCTTATTTGCTTGTTGATGATATAGTTAGTCCCGATGGTGTTGTATTATATTTGCCAGTATTTAGAGATGGGGAATTAGAAATTTGCAGTGGAGAGTTTATCTGATAGCAATTTAGGTACAAAAGTCAAAACCTTGATAATATCAAGCATATTATTAGGAAATTTCTGTTATAGAAACTTTGATAATGCTTATTCGGTACAAAGGATATGTTAGTTAAAAGGTATAATCTAAAGTCTCCTCCAAAGATAGACTATGAAGAAACAGGAAGGATAAAGAAAGAACAAAAGAAGTATCGTGCAGACATAAGAGGTTTGAAACCTGAAACTAACTAATTACTTGAATATTAGTTTGGCAAAAGACTTTGATGTCTTAAGTCCCTTTGAGAAATCGTCCCTGAATTTTGCTGTTTTGCTGGAATTGGTTAAGTTTATTCTTGGGCAAGATTCTTTCTCGGATTGCCACAAAAACAACCCTACCTTTGCTTGAATAAAGCTTTCCACCGTTTCGATATTCTAAATTCCATTAACCTTCACTTACAGATACAATTATTCTTATAGCTCTAAAAGGCTTTCGTTCTGGTTATGATAAAAACGTATATAATTTTACAGTTAGTTACTTTCTCCAGAGTGACTCGAAATGCTCTCTTAATTGCCTTATTCTTGCGTCGTCCTTTATCACATCTATATGCTCAACGTTCTTGTGCATGCCGTTGTATGTCAAATTTGCGCTTCCTACTATGGCAATATCATTGCCTATGTAGACCTTTTCGTGCACAAACTTACCCTTTGCGACCTTCACTTTGAGGTTCGAATCCGTCTTTTTGTACTTTCTATAGGCAAGAAGTACCAATACTGAACAATATTGCCGTGAGTATTGCCGTTGTGTAGTTGAATTGCAGGAATATTGATATCAGATCCAGGATAAGGAAGAATGCAATCGCTTTGACGTATCCTCTTGTGCTCTGCGCAAGGTACCTGTTCAGCATCGCATCCTTGTAGCTCATCGAGCTCTCTGATGTTATTATCCTGACCAGCTTGTTCTTAGCCTTGTCAAGGAGCATTTTTGTGTAGTAGTCGCTTATGTATGGTGATATTATCATCAGTTCCGGGTCGTTTGCCTCAATCAAGCCTGTCAACATACCTGTAGGAACTGTCCCCACTATATGATTCGGCTTCCTGGTCGTCATAATAATATTTGTCAGTAAAAATTAGATAAATTTATGCCTTGGTTATTCCGAGCTCCACTTTTGCGCCAAGTATGTCCCAGCTCTTCTTGAACGCATCCTGTCGGCATCTCCTGGTTTGTCGATATTCCCTTTGCCCTTACTATCTGTTTTATCTGGCTCTTGTTCTTTTGTATGAGTTTCTTCATTTCCTCATCTACATTGACGTATACGGTTATAGGATCCAGCCTTGTCAGCATTCATCTCCTTTCTCATTATCTGGATTCTCCTTATGAATTCCCTTGTCATCAGCTCCTCCTTGAGTTCCTCAGACACGTCTGCGTTTATGTCCACATACAAGGATGTATTGCCGTACTTTCACTGCTAGTTCCTTTATCTGACGTCGCCTTTTCGAGTATATTGAATTGCTCAGGCTTTATGTCGAATGTTCCCTCTTTCGTGTGCAATGGGTAATATCCATGTTTGTCTATCGCCTTTTGGACCTCGTTTGCATCCTGCTTTTTTCAATTCCTCAGCAACAATCTGTGCATGCTGCTTGAATTCCGGTCCCAACTTGTTGAATATCGGTCTTATCTCCTTTATTGAGGTGTTTCCCTTTATGGTCTTTATTGATTTTGCGTTTGTGTACATCGCCAAAAGGTTGCTTACCCTTTCAAGCGAATTTATTATAGAATCATCATTCGTTTCTATCATCGCCTCTTGTATCGGCCATCTCAACTTTGCATTCTTCTGTTCCCTCAGGTAGAGTATTGCATTTGATGCCTCCTTCAGATACCTTGAAGTCCTCTTCCAGATCCCTGTAAACGAATTTGCTTGATGGTTTAGGCCATTTGTTCATGAATATGCTTTCTCTGTTTGCTGAAAATAAGTCCTGGTATATGTGTTCGCATGCGAATGGCGTTATTATCGATGCAAGCAGCAGCGTCTGGTGCAGCACGTATGCGGTTATGTTTGATATTCTCTTGAGTTGCGACTTGCTCGCAATCTCTGCCCTTTGCTTTGCGAACTTGAGGTAGAATCTGCTGAAGTCCTCAAGTATGAAATCCCTTATCTCCTTTACCGCAACGTCCACATAATAATTCTCAAGGTTTGATGTTGTTGCTTCAATCAGCGTGTTCAACCTTGATAGTATCCACTGCTCCTCCTTTTCCAAACTCTTTGGAGAGGGTTTTCTTATTTTCTTTATGTCGTTTCCTGATAGCAGCGCAAATTCCTTTACCAGTTCAGATATATTGTACAGTGTCATTATGTTGCTGTCCGCTTCAGTGAGCTCTGCCTTCTTCAGCTTCAGTTCCAGCCATCTCGGATGGCTTGCGCACCACAGCCTGAATCCGTCTGCAGATACTATGTCCGAGAAGCTCGTTTCCGGATATCGTGTTGCCAAGATGCCTGTGCATCTCCTGGCCTAGCTCGTCCTTTATCATGCCGCCTATGTTCACTCTCTTGAATGAGGTCTTGCCGTATGCGGCGATGCTCGTCCTGAGCAGCACGGTGAACCATCCCCTTATCTGGTCCCTGCTCTCCGTTATCCAATCGGCAGGGAAGAGTCTCTCGAACTCACCCTCTTTCAGGCTTGCGGTGTGTGATATCCCGGAATCATACCATACGTCGAATATGTCCGGTATCCTGTGCATTGTTCCTTTGCATTTCTTGCATTTGAATGTAACCTTGTCAACATATGGCTTGTGAAGGTCGAAGAGCTCCTCTTTCAAGTCCTGCCCTCTCCTTAAGCTCCTTTGATGAACCCAATACCTCTATTTCCTTGCATGAGTCGCATATCCATATCGGAATCGGCGCGCCCCAGTACCTCTGCCTTGATACGCACCAATCCGGAGAACTGTTAACAGCATCGGCAAACCATTCTATCGCTGCGCTCGGATGCCATATTATCTTGCTGTTCGCCTTCAGCATTTTCTTCTTTATCTTCTGCACGTTTACGAACCACTGCTCTGTTGCCCTGTATATCAGCTTGCTGTGGCATCTCCAGCAGTGCGGATAGCTGTGCCTTATCGTTGCCCTCGAATAGCAGATCATGGTTCTCCTTCAGCTTCTCTAGCACTGCCATGTTTGCCTCCTCTGGGCACCTTCAGTCCCTTGAATATTCCCGCCTCTTCGGTGTACTGCGCATGCTGGTCTATTGGCGAGAATATTGGCATCTTGTTCTCCTTGCCGAGCTTGTAGTCCTCTGGGCCGTGCCCAGGCGCTACATGAAGCACTCCTGTGCCCTCCTTCACGTTGACGAAACTCTCGCTGAGTATGACCTTGTGGTACTGCGCCATCTCTTTCTGCATGGGCACCTCCTTTTCAAGAGGGCTTGTGAAGTATACGTCCTTCAGTTCGCTGCCGTAGAACTCAGCATTTAGCACCGCGCTTATGTTCAGCTGCTCAACGAACGCAGTCGAACCTCTCCTTTGCAAGTATGTAGTGGTCCTTCCCTGACCTCATCACTACATAGAGCTCCTTCGGATTCACCGCTATCGCAATGTTTGACGGCAGCGTCCATGGCGTAGTTGTCCATACTACAAGGTAGGTGTTGTCTGGCAGGCTTATCTTCGCCCCCTTGCTTCTCTTGTTGTCTACCTTGAACCTTACGAATATCGACGGGTCTGTCTCGTCCGCATATTCTACCTCTGGTCCCTGTGCCGACAGCACCGTCTCGCACCTGGGACAGTATGCAAGCGGGGCCAGATCCTTGTAAAGGAGCCCCTTGTTGCTTATCTCCTTGAATATTCCCCAGCCCTTGCTTATGTAGTAGTTCTCATACGGCATGTAGACATGTTTAAAGTCCAGGGACGAGCCGAACCTCATGTAAGTTGCTATTGCGCTCTTCGATTGCTCCTTTGCATAGTCCTTGCATGCCATGACGAACTGCTCTACCCCGATCCTTTCCTCTATGTCCTGCTTTGATGTTACGTCTGGAGTATTTTTTCGACCTTGACCTCTATCGGCAATCCATGGACGTCGAATCCCGCCCTATCGTGAACATTGAGACCACGGTACCTCCTGTATCTTAGGACAAGGTCCTTTATCGTCTCCACCCAAACGTGATGCGCCCCCAAGCTCGCCAGTAACATATGGTGGTCCGTCTAAGAAAGTAGAATTTCTTACCCGCTTTGTTCTTCTGCCTGACCTTGTCTTCGATTGAGTTCTCTTCCCAATATTTAAGCATTTCTTGCTCCCTGGATTTTATGTCCAGCATAAAAAGTCCCTAACTGCGAACCCTTTATTCGCGTACCTCCGCACTCTTTACCGTCCCGCTCCTATTCTTGAAAGCGGTCCTTTTCTTTATGTTTCCCCAGTCGTCCTTGCATATGACCAGTCTGGTGACTTTCTGGACCCGCATTGAGCTCTTGATGCATTCATTGCATATCTTCCTGTTGCAATAGTGCAGATCTCGTACTTGTTGATCTCGCGCTTGCATCTTTCGCATAAGAATGTCATAACTAATTGCACCTTTAACTTAGGATATCTATATTAACAGATTAAAAGCCTTTCCTCTAATAAGGGATTATCCTTCCAAATGCAAGTTTATTATTAATTGGTAGCTTATTTTATCCATTAGGTATGGTTTATGAGGGCTTACATAAAGACATACGGCTGCACATTGAACCAGGCTGACAGCGAGATAATATCATCAGTACTGAAAGGCGGCGATGTAGAGTTGGTTCAAGCTGAGAGTGCCGCGGATGTTGTTATAGTGAATACTTGTACGGTGAAGAAAGCAACCTCTCAGAGGATACTCTATAAATTGAAAAAGATGAACGATGCCGGAAAAAGGCTTGTTGTAACCGGCTGCATGGCAGGTGCAAACCAGAACCTTATCGAGAAGTACGCACCGAATGCCAGTATCGTAACAACGCCCAATATAGAGAGTATGGCATCAGTGATTTTGGATGACAAAAAAGTAGTGCTTAACCAGTACAAAAAGACCGATAGGATTGCGCTTCTCGAACCACGCAACAGTGTCATAGCAAAGATCCCAATCAGCGATGGGTGCGGGAGCAGCTGTTCGTTCTGTGAGACCAAGTTCGCGCGCGGGCCTCTGAACAGCTTTTCAGAGCAACTAATACTCAAAGGTATAGAACGCAGTGTTGCAAACGGCGCCAGAGAGATACAGTTGACTTCACAGGACATGGGCGCGTATGGAATAGAGAAAGGCACAAATGTTGCTGAGCTGATGGAAAAAATATCGCTCATCAATGGAAATTTCAGGGTCCGGGTTGGAATGCTTAATCCTGAACACTTGCACAGATATTTCGACGGTTTTGTTGATTCACTCAAAGAGGATAGGTTCTACAAGTTTGCGCACCTTCCGGTCCAATCAGGAAGCAACAGGGTCCTAAGGGATATGAGAAGGTCTTACACAATAGAGGAATTCAAACATTATTCAAGCGAACTAAGAAAGAAGATCCCGGGGATAACAATAGAAACCGACATCATCGTTGGCTTTCCCACTGAAACAGAGCCGGATTTTGAGGAAACCCTAAATTTTATAAGAGAATCCAAACCTGACGTTACAAATATCTCAAGATTTGGGGCACGGCCCCATGCGTCTGCATCAAGGATGGAGCAGCATTCCAACGAAACAATAAAAGATAGAAGCAATCTCCTATCAAGAACTGTAAGATCGGTCCAGCACGAAATAAACGATAGGTTTATAGGTAAAAAACTTGATGTTATAATAACGGAATCAAATGATAAATCGTTCAACGGGCGTGATTCTGGTTACAAGCAGGTGGTCGTAATTAGGAAAAATGATATCGATATGCGGATAGGTTCATCTTATTCAGTATCTATAAATGCGGCATCTGCAAATGTTTTGTATTCCTGAAATGGTGTATGATTGTACTCTGATGAATTGCTAAAATTGTTCGGCAGGAGCAGGATCGAGTTAGGCGATAGGATAAGCATCTCCTCAAAGGGTGTTGCGTTGGAAGGAGAGCTGATGCCGAAGACGCAGGCTGGAGAGAGGGATACCATAATAATAAAACTGGACAGCGGCTATAACATCGGGGTCGCATATTCTAAGGATATCGCAATCAAAAAACTTGGGAGCGGCACCCCCATAGTAATGCCTATGCAGAAGGAGATAATGGTAAAACCCGGACTTCCGAAGGTTACGCTCATCTATACTGGAGGCACCATAGGAAGCAGGATTGATTACAAGACAGGCGGAGTCCATATGCTCATGAAGCCCGCGGAGCTATTCTACGATGTGCCGGAGCTCTCCGACATAGCAAACATAGAGGTGAGGCAGCTCTTCAGCATAGCAAGCGAGGACATGTCCTATGTTGAATGGCAGAAGATCGCAAAGGAGGTTGTGGCTGCGCTGGGCAGCGGATCGCGCGGGGTTGTGATAACAATGGGCACAGATACGATGCATTATACTGCGTCGGCACTCACATTCATGCTGCGCGACCTCAATTCACCGGTAGTGATAACTGGCTCCCAAAGAAGCAGCGACAGGGGCTCGAGCGACGCATTCCTGAATCTCGCTTCTGCTGTGCAAATCGCGGCAAAATCAGACATTGCAGAGGTCGGAATATGCATGCACGCATCCAGCTCGGATGATAGGTGCTCATTGATAAGGGGCACGCGCGCAAGGAAGATGCATACATCAAGGAGGGACGCATTCAGGTCGATAAACGACCGGCCGATAGCGTTCATCGACAGAAAACTCACGATAAGTTACAATGGAAGCTACAACAGGATCGTAGAGGAGCTCGAGGAGGAGACAACTGCCGAGACGAAGTACGAGAGCAAGGTGGCACTTCTCAAGAGCTATCCGAACTCAGATCCTGAGGTAATCGAGTTTTATGTTAGGAAGGGTTACAAGGGCATCATAATAGAGGGCACGGGGCTGGGCCACGTGCCTGCTTCTACAGAACATTCGAACATGCTATGGCTTGACCACCTGAAAAGGGCTGCAGAAAAGGGAATAGTTGTAGGTATGACATCGCAGTGCCTCTACGGAAGGGTCAACAAAAACGTATATAGGAACCTGCGGCTGATAAGCAACCTCGGCGTGGTGTACTGCGAGGACATGCTTCCCGAAACTGCGTACGTCAAGCTAGGATGGCTTCTCGGCAACTACAACCCAGACGAGGCAAAGAAGCTGCTCAACAAGAACATGGCTGGAGAGGTAAAGAGGAGAACAAAGTTCGAGGAGTTCCTGATATAGGTAATGATCGTGAAATCAAAAGCGGTTGCAACAAAAGCAGCAAAAGAAAAGGTAAAGAGGACAGCGAAGGCCGAAAAGCCAAAGGAAAACTTCTACAAGAGCATCGGCTTCATGTGCGGCCTGGAGATCCACCAAAGGCTAGCAACCAGCGGCAAGCTCTTCTGCTCTTGCAATACGAATGTCCTTGAAAAATCCGCAAAACCTGTCGGTTCAATCACAAGGTCGCAACGGGCAGTTGCGGGTGAGCTCGGCTCCATAGATAAATCGGCTGAATTCGAGGAGCAGAAGAACAGGACGTTCACGTACAACATATTCGACGGCAACACATGCCTTGTGGATATCGATGAGGAACCGCCCCACCAGCTCAACGAGGATGCGCTTCAGATATCTCTTGCGGTTGCGGCATCTATGGGAATGCAGATAATAGACGAGGTCCAGCCGATGCGCAAGGCCGTGGTTGACGGCAGCGACCCAAGCGCATTCCAGAGAACCATGATGATTGCGCTGAACGGCAGCATAAGCGTTGTAGGAAACAAGATAAACATACCATCAATGTTCCTTGAGGAGGAATCAAGCGGCATAGTCTCAAGCTCGGGCTCGATGGTGACATACAACACCGATAGATTGGGGATACCGCTCATAGAGATTGACACAGACCCATACATACCAGACCCGAAGACGGCAAAGGCGGTTGCGCTTTACATAGGAACATTGCTTAGACTCACCGGCTCGGTCCAAAGGGGCATTGGCTCCATAAGGCAGGATGTCAACATGTCCATAAAGGACGGGGCAAGAGTTGAGATAAAGGGAGTGCAGGAACTGCAGTTCATAGACAACTTCCTCGAGAACGAGATAAAGAGGCAGCAGGGACTGATAGCGATAAAAGAGAGACTAGTGAAGGCAAAGGCAACTATAGGAACTGCAACTAACGTCACCCCTATATTCAGAAACACCAATGTCGACGTAATAAAATACCACATAAAGGACGGAGCTGTATTCGCTTTCCCGCTTAAGGGATTCAAAGGAATCCTTGGCACGGAGATCAATCCGAACAGAAGGTTGGGAACGGAGATAAGCGACTACGCCAAGATGGCAGGAGTACACGGCATAATACACAGCGACGAGGACATGGACGGGTACAGGTTCAGTGAGCAGGAGCTCGCCGCGCTCAGGAAGCAGCTCAAGATAACCGAGAACGATTCATTCATAATAATAGCAGGGAAACCGGAAGAGGTCGGGAGGGCGGCGGAGCTTGCAAGATGGCGCGCTGATTACGCAATGAGGGGAGTGCCGAAGGAAACAAGGGTGGCTCACGACAATGAATCGTTTACATCAAAGTTCATGAGGCCGCTTCCTACAGGCTCTAGGATGTACCCGGAGACCGATGTAAGGCCGATACTTGTAACAGACGACATGAAGCGCGACGCGCTTGACAATTCCCCGAATGTAGACAGGGAGAGGAAGTACCTGAAATCCGTGGTCAAGAATGATGCGATCGCAGAGCAGCTGATGCTGTCCCCGAAGCTGCAGCTGTTCAAAGTCATATCGGAAAGGAGCAAGGCGGATCCCGAGTTCGTTGCAAACGTGCTGGTGCAGAGACTAACAGAGCTCAGGAGGAGCGGCATAAACGTTGATTCGATAAAGGACGAGACGCTGATAGAGATATTCGGCTTCTATGCGCAGGGAAAGATAACCAAACAGGCAGTGGATGAGATACTCAGGCTCGCCTCGAAGGACAGCACAAACCTGGAAATGCTTCTCACAAAATCATCCCTTATGAGGATAACCGGAAAGGAACTGGTTGCGCTTGTGGAAAAAGTTAAAAAGGAGAACAAGGGCATAAACGCAGACGGTCTCCGAAGTATGATAATGTCCAAGTACAGACTGAACGTGGACGGCAGCGAACTTAACAGCATCATCTCGAAGAAAAAATAATTATACCCTCTTTATCAAATGCTTAAATTTGGATTGGATTATTGGCTAATCTGCAGGCTTTCGGAAGGTATAAATATCAGAAAAATGAAAAATAGTATAAGGGTGAGGGGCGTGGGTAAGAATAGCTGGGTAGCTGATATAGTGGAAAGGCAGCGGGTAGCACGGCAGATACGGGCCAAGGCCATGGAAGCCCTAGAGGCAAGCGACATGCGGGAGATCCTCGAACTGGCGGGAACGGCAGAGAAGAGCGGTGAGGCAAGCGCGGCACTGAAGGCGGTGCTGGCCGAGAGGATAACGGAATACACCATAAAGGCAATGGGCGAGGCAAAGAGGAGGGGAACCAGGCTTGGAGCAGCGGCAATCATAATAGCGGCATCTAAGACGAAATAACGGATAGGGGCATGAATCTGCCGGAGGAGCGCCGGTGCGTCTAATTCCCAAAGGGGAGGCATGCCCTCTACTAATTAATATATTGATTTGCCTACAATTCTATACATTATGCGATTGTAGTCTAGCCTGGTAGGACTTTGCCCCTCCATTGGAAAACTTTTAGGAAAAGTTTTATCAAAAGGAAAGGCAAAAACCCGGGTTCAAATCCCGGCGATCGCAAAGGTTATGTTATGGAAAATTGTATATTCTGTAAAATAGTAGAGGGGACAATACCAAGTTATAAGGTATATGAAGATTCTAATTACATCGCGATTCTTGATACGATACCGGCTGTGGATGGTCAAACAATCATAATGCCTAAAACGCACAAGAACAGCTATGTCTTTATGCTGAGAGACGATGAGCTTACAGAAATGACGCTTGTTGCAAAAATGCTGGAAAAGGCACTGAATGTTGATAGAGTCCAATTAATATTCGCGGGAACCACTGTAAGTCACCTTCACGCCAAATTATATCCCACTCAGCAACGCATCACAATAGAGGGCAAAAAAACAACGGAGGAAATGTTAAATCAGACACGTGACAAAATACTAAATAAGGCAAAGCTTACAACATGAGGATGTTTACTCTGGTGTTCTAAACGACTGATAATAGACTTTCTTATTTATTATTAGCAATAATAGTTGTTGGAGGTCTTTTGCTTTCATATGTGCTTTATTCCGGGCCTTTTTACGGATTTGATGATCTTACATATATTAGTTTTGCACACCAGCTCCTCACAGGAACATTCAACCCAGTACAAAGCCCATACGCGTACGGATTTCTTCTGCCCGTTTCCCTAGCCATCTCTTTTTCTGTTTTTGGAGTCAATACATTCGCAAGCATTTTACCATCTATAATAGAGTACACAGCAATTATACTTTTATCGTTTGCAATTGCAAGGAAACTATACGGAAATAATGTAGGGCTGGTCTCCGCATTTCTTGTTGCAACCGCCCCTTTTGTAGTCGGCTATTCGACACGCGTTCTGCCGGATATGGGAGTGGGCGCATTAGCCGGCATCTCTCTGTTGTTTTTGGTTTACGCACATGAATCAGACAACAATAAATTATTCTATTTTCTTTCTGGCGCATTCGCTGCTATCACAATATATGTAAAGCTCATAGGATTGGCATACGTGCTTGCCTTACTTATTGCCCTCATTGTCTACAAGTTCTATAATAAAAAGAGAACAGCGCTAAAAAAGAGGGCCAACAATATTTTGGTTTATTCTCTTGCTGGCATGCTAATTCTCGGAATTATATATGTCGCAATTATGTTTGCCTTCAGCGGCAGCCTGTTTGGGTCATTCATAAGGTACGGCACAAACCAGATGACAATATCGCCTTCAAACCTCAACAAGAACATAGGCGTCTTATTTACAACCTTCTTTGGGTATAAAGGATTTGGACCGGTTGCAGACCCTCAAGTATTCCCACTCGGCCTGATTATATTATTAGCTTTGGCAGGCACTTTAATTGGATTGATCAAGAAAGAGAAAGATATTATCTGCATGTCTGTCGTCTTATGGGTTGCATTCCTTTACCTGTTCTTTGGTACAGTGTCGATAACCAGCTACAGTTTCATATATCTTGTATCAAGGTACTTCATAATGGTCTCTGTGCCTATTGCTGTACTCGCTGGTTATGCTCTATTGGGCATTTACAGGGCATCAAAACCCATATTGAAAACCAATTCCATCTACCTGCCAATCCTCATTCTGATTATTATTATCGTATCGTACATTCCGATTTACAACACGCTGTACAATTACAATATCTCTATTTCGGGGGATGCGAGAACCTTATCGAGCATGCTCAACTATGTTAGGGCGGCATCGCATGGCAGCAACCTTAGTGTTATCGTGATTGATAATGAGACATCGAATTTCCTTGGATTCCTCTCTGCATATAACAAAACTATAGGAATCTACACATTGAATACCTCAAACAGGGTCAGGATCGCTAATCAGCTCAACAGCATATGTTCACCAAGAGCCGCGAACACCTACATAGCCATAGCATATGACAGCTATTCCGAATTGGGATACAGGACAATATTCAACGACTGGATAGAGACAGACTGCGGCCTTACAATGGCCGCGAGTTTCTATGACAATGCATCTTCGAACAGCTTTTACAACGGGATGAACCTTCACATATACCTCTACAAGGTCGGATAGCATGAAATGCCTCTCACTTAAGCAGCCGTATGCGGAACTTGTCGTGAGCGGAAGGAAGACGGTAGAGTTGAGGAGCTGGAATACCAAGTTTAGAGGCAGGTTTCTTGTGCATGCGTCAAAAAAGACAGACCTGGATGCATGCAAACTATTCGGGATAGATCCTAACGAAATAGCAAACGGCGCTATAATAGGAAAGGCTTATATTTATGGGGTTAAAAGATACAGGAATAAGGATGAATTCTTATCAGACAGGGACAAGCATCTTGCAAATTACAGGATCTACGGCAAATCGAGATACGGTTTCCTGCTGAAAGAGGCAAAAAGGCTCAGGCATCCAGTCCGTTTCAGGGGAATGCTTAACTTTTTCAATGTTAAAAGAGTCATAGACTGATTAGATGACAAGAGCTAAAACTAAACCAGGCAATTACGTAAAGGAGAGGGTACGTGCCGGGAGGCGCGTGGAGTTTATAGCCGCATTGCTGCTTCTCTCCATGGTTACGCTCTCCCTGCGCTCATCCGGATTCAGTGTGCTAGGCATAATCTCATCAGTACTATGCCTTGCGCTCGCATTCTACAATTTCCTTGTGGCGAATGACAGGTACATAAGGCTTAGGGCCAAGTACATAGTCGGCTTTGTCGCACTGGCCATCTTCGGCTATTACGCCTCGTTCAGCATAGCAAGCGGAGACATAACCCTAATAAGGAGCCTTACCGGTTCGCTGATTACAGCCACGAGCATAAGCGCAGTATTCGCCGTAACGATCTACGAGAAGGTCAAGGAGCTCACCCTTAGGCACAGGGGCAGGATGACGCAGGAACTGCTCGACATAAGCGTGCGCCTCGCCACTTATCCGATACTGGTAAGCGTGGTTGCGGTGTTCGCATCCATATTGGCATTGATATTCTCCGGAAGCAACTTCATATTCAGCATATTCCTGGTAAACATTACAATAACATTCGTGCTCCTTGCACTGATAATGAGTGTTGAGCTGCTGAAGGAGGACCTGATGAGGGAATTGGGCTATTCATGATTGGTGTGTTTATGGGGAACGACATGATGCTGCGCTGCGGATGCATGATAACAGAGGATGGGGAATTCGTAGTGAGCGTAGGATGCAGGAACTGCAAGGAGTGCAATGCGGTGAGCAAGCTGCACCCCTTCGGGAACGACAGGATAAGGGAATTGAAGACTGTCTGATTATTCAACCCTGAGCGGAATCTCTCTCCTATGGTCCTCTATTAAGTAGCTGATCTTTGGCTTGGGAGCCATGCGTAAAAGAGCCCTTATCGAGTCAAACAGGCCTCTCTCGTCAGTTTCCAGTATTAGTTTTATGTAATTCCCCATCGCTCTGCCTACCTCATGGTCAAATTCTATTTTGGATGCAGCAAAGATGTATGTGGGGTATAACCTATTCCTTACCATCTCGGAATCCATTAAGGTTGAGGTCTCTCTTATATCATAGCTATATGCCGTTATTCTATCTGTAGAGAGGGCGTTTTGTCTGTTCATGTCCATTATGAATGTCCTGTTTACGCCGTTGTTGAATATTGTGGTCCTGTATGTTCGCTCCTTTTCAACCTCCTCTATCTCGGCAGGTATCCTTTTTCTCACACTGATAGTTGACATGATTATCATTTCTAGCCAGGCATTGCATAAGCCGAATTGGCTTATATACCTGTATTTTGGCAGATATATATGTGTTTCCAGATAGTTTAATTAATTAATGATGCCTTATTACCATCAATGGCGGGGTAGCTCAGCCTGGTAGAGCGCTAGACTCATGTGCATAGCACTATGAGTGATGAGCTTTTTAGCTATGAAGAGAAATCTAGAGATCGCGAGTTCAAATCTCGCCCCCGTCATGCTCGACGTGACACGTCGAAAAACAAGTTCAAATCTCAAATCAGGAGTTGAACTTCGAAGTTCAAATCCCGACGTTTTCATTAAAATGAAAGATTTAATAAGAATAAGAATTAATTGATAATATGCCTAGTGTTATTTCTCAAAAACAAAATATTAAAACTGATAAAAGAGATACCATACTTGTGCTTGATTTTGGTGGCCAGTATACACACCTAATAGGGAGGAATATTAGAGAGAACAACGTGTATTCTGAAATAGTTCCATGTGATACCCCTGCTGAGAAAATAAAAGAATTAATTACTAGTTTTAATGTAAAGGGAATAATATTTTCTGGTGGACCTGATAGTGTTTATGATAAAAACGCACCCAGATTTGATCCCAAAATATTAGAGCTTGGAACTCCAATTCTTGGATTATGTTATGGACATCAATTAATTGCTCACTTATCAGAGGGTAAAGTAGAACCAGCCCATAGGAAGGAATATGGGGAAGCTTTTATTACTGTAAGTAATCCTGTTGGAATCTTAGCGGGTTTACAAAGAACAGAAAAAGTATGGATGAGTCATGGAGATACAGTATTAGAATTACGCTCTGATTATGAAGGTCTAGCGTCAAGTGAAAATACACCAATAGCTGCCTTTAGACATAAAACCCTACCGATATATGGACTTCAATTCCATCCAGAAGTTATCCATACTGAAAGTGGTGCAAAAATATTGAAAAATTTCATATTTAATGAATGCAACTGCGAACCAAACTGGAAAGTTAGCAATTTTGTTGATAAAGCAATAAAAGAGATAAGAGACAGCGTTGGAGAAAGTAAATGCGTAGTTAGTTTAAGCGGTGGTGTTGATTCGAGTGTCTCTACAGCTCTAATGGGAAAAGCTATAGGGAATAATCTTATCGTTGTCTATGTAGATACAGGACTTATGAGAGAAGGTGAAACCGAACAAGTGAAAGATACATTCGGGAAAATCGGAGTAGATCTGAGGATTATAAATGCCAAAGAAAGATTCGTAAATGCTCTTAAAGATATAACAGATCCGGAGCAAAAAAGAAAGATAATCGGTAAATTATTCGTAAATGTATTTGAGGAACAGGCAGTCTCTATAAATGCCGATTATCTTGTTCAAGGTACTATATATCCAGATAGAGTCGAATCTGGAAAGACCGGAAAATCCGCGCTTATAAAAACTCATCATAATGTTGGAGGACTTCCAGATGATATAAAGTTTAAAGGGGTTATAGAGCCGCTTAAAGATCTCTATAAAGATGAAGTTAGAAAGGCAGCTGCAGAACTTGGTTTACCAGAATCAATAGTTAATAGGCAACCGTTTCCCGGACCTGGGTTAGCTATAAGGATAATAGGAGAGGTTACACCAGAAAAACTAGAGATTGAAAGGAAAGCTGATTATATTGTCACTAATGAAATAGAGAAAGCTGGACTTGCAAAGGGATTGTGGCAGTACTTCGCTGTGCTTACAGATACTATGGCAACTGGAGTAAAGGGAGACGCTAGAGCATATGGACATGTAGTTGCATGGAGGGCACTTGAAAGCAGAGAAGCTATGACTGCTAAGTTTGCAGAATTACCTTGGAGTTTGATACAAAAAATATCAACCAGAATAACAAACGAAGTGCCAAATGTAACCAGAGTTGTATATGATACAACTGATAAGCCACCTGGCACTGTAGAATGGGAATAAAATTAGACCATCGTACAGGTATACGTGCTTAGCTGATCGTTCAAATTCTCATATATAGTTGATATGAGAAAATCGAAAAAGACAGTCATATATCCACGTGCACATAGGACCGCCCCCGTCAAATTCTCGACGTGTTACCTCGAGAGGCGAGTTCAAATCACCAATGTGTCATGTTACGTCAAGTTCAAATCACACAAATTTAACAACCAGCGTTAATAAACCTTTAAAGACTTAATATACAATAAAAATTGATTTGAATGGTAGATGTTAATTCTAGTGTTGTGGAAGAAAAAGAAATGCTTAAGGTGTTCAGTGACATAATAAAGACGAAGTCTATATCTCCAGAGATGGGCGGACAAGGAGAATCAAAACGTGCAGATTTACTTGAGAAAATGCTCATTTCCTGGGGTCTTAAACCAAAGAGATACGACTATACGGACCAGTGGAAAACAAAAAGATCAAGTTTGGTAGCAAAATTTGGAGATAAGGAAAGAACAATATGGATACTATCGCATATTGACACAGTAGCTGAAGGAGATCTTACACTATGGAAAACGGATCCATTTTCTGCTGTAATAAAAGACGAAAAAATCTATGGCCGTGGTACAAACGACGATGGTAGTGGACTAATATCTAGTCTATATGCAGCAAAATCATTACTAAACGACAAGGCAAGATTAAAGTATAACGTTGGTCTTGTTCTTGCTGCAGATGAAGAAAACGGTAGTAAATATGGTGTATATGCTTTAGTAAAAGAAAGGATATTCGATAAGAATGATCTTTTTGTAGTAGTTGATCATGGAAATCCCAAAGGCTCGGAAATAGAGATAGAAGAAAAGAGCATATTGTGGCTTAAGTTTACTGTTACGGGGAAACAGGTACATGCGAGTGTGCCTTGGGTGGGTCTCAACGCTTTTAAAGAGGCAGCTAAGTTTGCAATTGAAATGGATGATTATCTTTACCATAAATATTCCAAGAAAACAAAATTAATGCCAAACGGCTCGACATTTGAGATTACAAAGCATGAAAAGAATGTTGACAGCATAAATATTCTTCCAGGTAGAGAGGTATTCTATCTCGATTGTAGAATAATACCAGAATATGATCCATCCCAAATAATAAAAGACGTAAAGAAAATTGCAACAAAGTATAAAGCTAAAATAGATCTAGAGATTGTTAATAGAGAAGATGCACCTCAACCTACGAGTAAAGATTCCGAAGTTGTTAAAATCCTATCAAAAACTATTAAAAATGAACTGAAAGTAAAACCCAGGATAGTCGCAATTGGAGGTGGCACTGTTGCAAAGCCTTTGAGGGCTGCAGGTTTTGAAACTGCAGTTTGGCGCATAGAAGATAATGTCTCACACCAAGCCAATGAGTATGTAAAAATATCTGCACTTAAAGGCATGGTAAAGGTCTTAAGAAATATGTACATTTAAAAAGTTGTAAACGTTGTATACTATCGCTATACAAATACCAATCTTGACGTGAAGTCCAATTCACGCCCCCGTCAACGTATTAGCAGTTTACATCCGCAACGTAGACAGAAAAGTATTTATAATAATTCCTTATAATATTCTTATAAGGTAATAAGATGAGCAACATCAATATCGAGTTAAAAGGCTATACTGCAGAGGTAGTCGAAAAAATGCTTGAGGATGGTTATGCAAAGACCAAAACTGAGGCGATCAGGCTTGCGCTTTTTGAGTTCGACCAGATTCATAAACTTACAGAGGAAGAGCTCTATGCAAAGGCTACAGATAAAATATTAAAAGACATAAAATCAGGCAAAGAAAAGACCAGCAAATATGTAATGATGCACGTCTGATTGCATGGAAGTTGAAAAGACCAGAGAATTTGAAAAGGATACTAAAAAGGTTAGTGCAAAAACTAAGCAAAGAATCGATGATGTGGTTAGAACAGTAATTAGTTCAGGAAAATTTGGCAAAGAACTGCACCATATGAAAGATGTATATTCGGTAAGGATAGAAAATAAAAGACTGGTCTACCAAATATTAGAAAGGGAAAATAAAATCATACTTCTTCTATTCAAAAGCAGAGAAGAAGTCTACAAGTATCTTCAAGGTTAATACACGCATTTGTTAGCGTTTGGGCGCATATGTTATCATTAAACACTGAAAAGGAAACGTTCCTGTTCTAGGTAGATCGTCCCCGTCATCACCAGATTAGCGGATTAAAGGGAGAGTAGATATTTGATTGGTAATTAAATGGCTAATAGAATTTTTATTTTGTCGATTATAAATGACGATAGGAAACTTACAAACCTTTTCGAGATCTTTGAAAGGAGATACAATGGAATTGGCAGGGTATCAGACAATTACCCACATGTAACTTTTCAAAGTGGAGAAACAGAAGATCTTCTGAAAGTCAAAAAGGGACTAGAGAAAATCAGTTCCAACACAAAACCTATTAAGGTAGAAATTATTGAACTGACTAATTGGTCCAAAAAATGGATTTATTATAATATAAAGAAAACAAAGGAACTGGTCAAACTTAATCGAGCAATAAATAACCTGCTTAAATCATACTGCAAAAACCTTGCTGCTGATTATAAACCAAAGCTATGGGTTCCTCATATTGCTATTGGAGACAAAATACAAAAGCGTCAGTTTCAAAAGGCGTTTAAAGAAGTAAGCTCACAACATATCAAAAAAGTACATAGGATAAATTCTATCTATATAGTAGAACAAACACCTTCTGGACGATTCAAAACAATCAGAAGGTATAGGTTATAGAGAGACCCTTTTACTAACATATGATAGTATTTATTATAGTTTAATATTGAAAAGGAAAAGTTCTTGCAGTCGGCAGAACGCCCCCGTCAACTTCAATTGCCAGCGTATTAAGTAATAACAGATAAACCGAAATAACACAGTAAGCTTAAATTTGACAATCTTGATAGATAAAGGGGGTTGAAGTAATGAGAACAAAAACAATCTTGTATATTGTAATTGCTGTCCTAGTTGTATCTGGCATTGCTTTTGTCGGTTTGAATCACAAGAATAATCAGAAAACTTTAAACCAAACCAATCTCAACCAAACCAACCAATCCTCAAAAGTATTGTTATCCAGCACTCAGTATGCGTCTTATTCTTACCTTGTCTCGGGGGATAATTTGTCATCGCAAGCCCAGGCCGCCCTTGCAGGTTTCAATATGACCGCATCTAATTTGAAGAATGGATCGAGATTTATAACCGTGTCTGTTATTGGCACATCCATTAATAAGACATTTACTCTGGGTTCAGGATATAAGTTGTATATTATAGAAACCTCGTTTGGGGATGACAGCTTCCATTTTGATTCCTCACTTGGAGATGATGGGTTCATAGTAACTGATCCGAATGGGTATATAGTTGCATAAGCTCATTTTTAGGTCGGTCATTTTCCTATGCTTTCTATAGCTAAACAATAATATAAAGTTGATTGTAAGAATAGTATTAAACAGATTTAAAGCGTTTTTGTAAAATGGATCCGGGGTGTTCAAATGAAAATATATTTTGGCGGGTCAATAACAGGAGGCAGGCAGGAAAGCCATAACTATTCTCAAATAATCAAAATGCTTTCGAAATACGGGAATGTGCTTACAGAGCACGTCGGCAAGAAGGAGCTCTCCGATATGGGTGAGGATGGGATAACCCATGAGAACGTTTACGAAAGAGATATAAGATGGCTCAAGGAATCGGACCTGCTCGTTGCAGATGTCACGGTCCCGAGCCTTGGAGTGGGTTATGAGATAGGCAAGGCCGAGGAATATGGCAAGCCGATACTTTGTCTCAGACACAGGAACAACGAAAGAGCACTGTCGAAGATGGTATCCGGAAACAAAAATATCAGGCTGATCGAGTATGATGGTGTTGGTGAATTGGCAGGCCCGCTCGATTCCTTTTTCAAGAATATCAGATTGTAAAGATCAATCTTTCCTGTAGAGCCGTGCATTTCCGTTCTTCTCGACCAATTCATATGTATAATTTTTTATGGAGCGCTGGAAGAAGTCGAAAGTCCTGTTTGTGTAGACATCGGTTTTGTTATTGTAGCTGAGAAGTATGTAATCTGGAACAAAGTATGTTCCGTTTGTCTCATTCGACCATGTGAACTCTATGTATTTCCTGTCGGCAAGGTGCGGAGATATCGTATCCTGGGTCATTAGCGATGCGTTCTGCGGCACAAGGCTTGCGAGAGGGTAAAGCTGCACGGGGTTGAATGTAGAATTTGGGATGGCCTCGCTGTAAGCCACTAAAAACTGGATGGGCCTGGCCGCAATGATGAACGACCCGAATGCCAGTATAAGCACGGTTATAATGATTGATGTTCCAATGATCGCCCTTTGCATGAAAATGTTTTTGCGGGGCTTGCTGTTATCCAACATAAACATCGCGCCTATTATGGCGGCGGATATCGTTGCGGAGAGTGTGTAACTGTAATACTGGTAGCCGGTATAAATGAAGTGGACTACGCTGGACCATGTCAAAACGGCTATCAGCCACGGCAATAGGAAAAGAAATGTTATTATAGGCTTTTTAAGCGTGAAGAACCCGAATCCGATTATGACAATCAGGGCCGAGAGGATCAACACATATAGATAGAGCGGATTCGCAAATATGGAAAGATTTTTGCCAAAGAAACTGAACGGATTGCTTATGGCGCTGTGCAGGTTGGAGAGAAGCCCTATCTCAGATCCTGTTGTGATCTGGAGTGGCTGCGCAGCTGCTGGTACGATGTGCTATAACTTGATATCAGATATTTTATTGCGGCATAGTAGAGTATTCCTGTTATTATGGAACTTACGAAAATCGCATAAAGCATCAGCCTCTTCGCCTTGTCAACCGACTTCCATTTGAAATTTGATACGTACATCTCATATGCAAGAAGTCCGAGCCCCATGGTCAACGCAAGTACCGGGGCCTCTTCTACTGCCCCAAGCAATAGGAGCAGGGATGCCGCAAACAGTTTCTTATTGCGCGTCATGTAAAAATAGAAAGCAAGAAGGTACGCCGGAATCACCAGAAACTCGATGTGAAAGTCGAATGTGAGGATGCCGGTGACACCGGGGCTGAGCAGGAAAGCTACCATGAATATGATACCTAGAAAAGAATCTTTTACCAGTTTCTTTGTTATGTAAAAGATAAGCAGCGATGTAAGGCAGATGATTATTATTTGGATGTAAAGCAGTGTCAGCGATCTTTGGCTGAGGTAGAATATTGGAAGTATGAGGAGCGCATCTGGAGATATGTGGTTGCTAAAGACCAGAAATTGAATACCCGATGCGATATTTGGGTAATGGATGTTGAAATACATGTTGTAGGAATATAGGGTAAGGTCTGCAGTCCCGTCCAGGAATGTCCTGTAGGCATGCGTTGTTATCGCTAGCCAGTAGAACATGCTTGATAATGCTATTACCAAGGCAATTATCAGGTATATTGACTCCCTGGTTCTTGCTGCCTTACCGGATGCCACCATTAGCTGCGCCCCATGCAATGACTGTCCCTAACGTATGTAGGATTCCGTTACAGATGCCCCCTTGTCCTTGTGGCTACCTGTGACCCTCCAGTTCTCAGGCAGTTTTATCTCTCCGACATTCTTCTCTATGCCATCAAGCTGTTCCTTTAGTATTATTAGCAGCATCTTTGCAAGGTGAGGAGTTACGACTACCGGCTGGTGCTTTGTGATCAATGATGGGATGCTCTTTCCCTCTGCGGCATCTGCTCTGGGGAGCGTCTGCCTGAAATCGAATGTTATGACTCCGCTCTGCGGCCATACCGATATGTCGGTTGCGAAGAATGCCTCTTTTGACCTGTCTATTTCCTGGTCTATTGCTTGTTCGTTAGCCATTTACCCACAAATAATGTTTGGTATAGAGGCATTAAATTCCTTGCCTATTTAAACTATAATCAGGACGTTCAATGTATTCAGGGTAATCTAAATGAGAAAGCAGGATATAATCTTTCTAAACTCGGTATTCTTCATATTGGGATTCACGGTCATATTCTCGGTGCTCGGCATACTCTTCCAGACACTGCTGGCGCACGCCTCGTTCAGCCTTATGGGCGCATTGAGGATAATCGGAGGAGCACTAATAATCGGCTTCGGCATCCTGATGATAGCCTCGACCAGGTACATAATACCGTTCTTCTCGACCGAGCACAAGGTACATGTCAAAAGGTTGAGCAACAACTATCTCTCATCTTTCGTATTCGGAATAGCATTTGCGCTCGGATGGACTCCGTGCGTAGGTGCAATACTTGGCTCCATATACATATTGGCTGCGACCTCTCCGGGCATAGGTTTCCTGCTTCTGCTCGCCTACTCGTTGGGGCTTGGGATACCGTTCCTGATATTCGGGGCTTTCATATCAAAGATATCAGACCTTATGAAAAGGATACACGGTTTCCTAAGGTATTTCAGCGTCATAAGCGGCATTTTCCTTATAGGTGTGGGAATCCTGATAATAACTGGTTATATAGGATTGCTTGCAATATTCCTTATAGGGCCCACTGCGCCTATGTCGCTAAGCAACCAGCTTAACTTCCTTATAGCGCTGTTCGCTGGCGTACTCACATTCCTGTCGCCCTGCATACTTCCACTGCTGCCGGCATACCTATCTTACATGTCTGGAACCGCATCTGAAGAGGTCAGGAAATGAGCACTGTAGAAATGGAAAAGAGGAAACAGGTATTCCGGCCGAATGTCTACATGGTGGTATTCGGGATCATAGCATTAATCATAGTGGCGGCTGCGCTCTCGACCCTTGTTTTCAACAAGAATCTTTCAGCGCCGAAGAACGTATCGCTTGCATCCCTGACAGATTACGGACCAGCGCCAAACATACAAGGAATATCCGCGTGGATAAATTCGCCTGCAATCAACATCACACAGCTTAAGGGCAAGATAATCCTTGTGGATTTCTGGACATACTCCTGCATAAACTGCATAAGGACGATACCGCACCTCAACGCATGGGAGAACGAATACGGAAACAACGGGCTGGTGATAATAGGGGTCAGCACTCCTGAGTTCCAGTTCGAGCACAACCTCAGCAATGTTGAGAGCGCCGTAAAGAAATTCGGGATAAAATACGCTGTCGCCCTTGACAACAATTATTCCACGTGGGACGCCTACAACAACCAGTACTGGCCGGCAGATTACGTCATAGACAAGAACGGTGACATAAGGTATGTCGCATTGGGAGAAGGCGGATACAATACTACCGAGCAGGTCATAAGGGAACTGCTGCAGAATGCAGGGTATGTGGTGCCTTCCAACCTTACCAATTCGTCTACAGGAGTAAATTTCTCCGGAATAGGATCACCGGAACTGTATTTGGGATATTACAAAGCGCGTGCACCGCTGGGCAATGCGCAAGGGTTCATGCCCAACAGCATTGTGAACTACACGATCAGCAACTTATCACAGCCTAATGAGGTTTACTTCTCAGGAGAGTGGTACAATGCGCCTGACAGCATGATTGCAGTTAACAACAACTCAAAGCTCTTCCTGATATACAAGGCAAGGAACGTCAACATCGTGGCGAGCGGGAATTACAGCAACATAACAGTAAGATTGGACAGCCAGAACCTTTCGCAAGCTTACCTGGGAAGCGATACCAGTCTTTCGAAAGGTGGTGCAGTCGCAACGATAAACTCATCAAGGCTTTACAACATTGTCTCGGCACCATCATATGGGATACACGTAGTCGAAATAGATGCCAGCGCGGGATTCAGGATATATACATTCACCTTCGGGTAATGTTGTGGAAACTAAAGCTGGTTGCACTCTGTTTTTATGTTTTTGCTGTTCATCTTAATCGGTTGGAATAATGGAAAGCTATGAATGCAGCATATGTGACGAGACATTCCAGACAAAGGAGGAGTTGGCAGAGCATATGGAGGAGGCACACGGTTCAGCTGTAGTCCAAAATTATAAATGCGCAGTTTGCGGCGAGACGTTCAACAGCGAGGGCGAACTGGAAGAGCACATCAAGGATGACCATCCATCGGATGCACCCCAATAGGAAATAGAACTTTAGTACGCGCCAGTACATAAAGGCTAGAATGTGATTTTTGAGATAATGATAATTTGTATTTAGTAATATTTATAGTTTTCTGAAAATCGCTTTCGTGCTTTTATCATAAAAAATCTATAAATATCTGAAGCCCGCATATTAGATTAAGTGATAAAAAGATATGGTAGAAACCAAAACAAAGGAGCGGAGCAAGGGTCCGGAAAGCAAACTGGAAAAACTGCTGGAATCCGACATGAAGGATTGGTCCTGGAGGACGCAGAACGGGCTGCTGCCGACATTCCTTCCGATTGCGATAAGGATCGCGTGGGACTTCCCGGTTGCATACAGGACATACATGGCGGCGCAGAGAATCCTGGGATCGCACGAGCAGGTCGCAGCTGAGGAGAACAAGGCGGACTTGGGCCACCTGCTAAGAAGGGAAACGGGCAATTAAGCAACGGGCCTTACACTCCGACAAGGCACCACTTAGGACTCTTTATTGAAATTTATTGGGTAGGCAGGCCTTAGAAATAGGATTTAGGTGACATTGACCTGCAAATTCAAGATTCCCCCACTGAAGCTTTGGGGCGGATTGATGATTATCCTGAAGGGGACCTTATTATTCTGGAACATTTGGTACTGGAGTTTTGGACTTATTACATCGGTCTTGAAACCTACGTTCGTAACATTTATGCTTGTAACATTGTGGCTTTTCGGGCACGAGTTTGTCATGTTGAATGTGTAATTGAATGGCGTTCCTTCTGAGACGTTTAAACCTGGCAGCGGCTGTATCACATTCCCGAAGCAGTTTATAGCGTTTGCATTGTTTATCTCAAGGGAGATCCCGGACACGTATATCTTGTTGGAAAACCCGAATATGCTGTTTAAGATTCCGGTACTAAAGAGATAGATGAAAAGGGCAACCACGATTATGAAAATAAAAAATATGACAAGTCCGGTACCAGTTTTCATAGAATGCACTTACAATTTTTTGTCCATGTCTTCCAATGCCGTTTCCAGAGCCTTCAGTAGGGGCTCAAGCTCCTCCTCCATGGTTTTGAGATTTAATACAAAGCCGTTAAAGCAGCGCAGACACATCTGCTTTTTTGGATAAGCCGGGTTTACAACCATATTATCATAGGTTTTACCGCAAACGATACATTTATTCGCCATAAAACCACAAACATAAACAAGTAAAAAAGAATCTTAGCTTAAAAAAGCTAAGATATTTAAAATAAAAACCAAATGCAGAAGCTTATCTCATTCTCCTTTTCCTATCGCTGTGCTTCGCGCCAAGGTAAACTATTCCAAGACCCATCAAAGCAATAAGAATGCCCGCTATCTCAGATATCTGCGAGTTATAGCACGACTGCGCGCCTGTGCCGCCGAATATCGATGAAATTGCTGTGGAGATCTTTCCTCCAAGGCTGTTGCACTGGTTCACCGTGTGGTAGTTTTGTAGGAACATTACCATACCAACTATCAAGAGGATGATGCCCGTGATTACTTCCCATGTTTCCATTCAAATAACCCCGGATCAAACCTTTATGGTGTAACCTAGCATCTTAAGGCCGAAGTATATCAATACAAACCCTGCGAATGCAAGCAGCACTCCAGTAAGATTGAATATAATCAGGGCTATGCCGATTATCACAATAACTACGCCTGCGATTGTCTTGTAGCTCCATCCGCGCTTTGATAGCTCCCTATCAAATTCATCCTTTGCTTTCCCAGCCTCTATTGTTTTGCTTTTTCTCTTAGGCATGTAATTCAACTCACAAATAAACTACGTAGTGGGGGTTTTAATAGTTTACGCTTTGCCGCATCAAGCCGAATTTAAAAATAACTATGCCATAATTTTGGAATAAATATGCCTTCAGGTAGAATAAAAGGGCCTTAGCCGGGATTTCCTTAAGCTTTTGATTAAACTTTTACCAAAAGTTTATGTCGGACCCGGTCTAGGGGATCCACAGTCCCCCGTGCAAGCCGTTACACCACTAAGGCCATGTAGTAATATTATATTGCTACTCTTTTTAAGCCCTTTGTAGCTCTTACTTAATCTCGTAGTACATCTTGATGTTCCTCTGATTATTCGACTTGCAGAACTGCTCCAGAAAATCGGCCCTCCTCCCCAATTCCTCCAATACCTGGTCCTTGCTTATGAGGTTCGACCTTGAGTAGCCCCAAATTAGCTTTGAGTCCCTTATCTCCTCAAGGTTCAATTTATCGCACTTAGTGATGTGCATGTTGGAATAGTCCTTGAGCATCCTTTTTTCCCTTGTTTCCGCCCTGCTTAGCCAGCTGTATTCCGTTATTGCAGCGATATTAGTTGCTGGACTGTCCTCTTTTATGATAATTGAAAGGTCAAGCATGATTATGTTGTCCCGCTTTATGCTGAAAGGCCTGGCCTGAAGTGCCTTTACTATCCGCCTGTTGTAAAAATTCCCTTTTGCCTGCGCGATAAAGCTGGTTCCGTGCTTCGATGATTCAAAAATTTCATCAAGGCGCCCCTTTGCGTCCTTTACTATTATCCTGTCTGGCATTTTTGTTTGCATCAGGGTGTCCGGCCTTCCGGCACTTTCGCCGACTGCGCTCATGAAATTTAGTCTCCTCTCAAGTGCCTCGCCTGTTCTTGGAACATCCAGCGCAACAGCCCAACCGGGCACGAACGCGCTGATCGCATCCGTGAACGTGTCTGACGTTTTGCTGTTTTCTGACAGCACAAGTATGTTATAGTTGGACTCGACTGCCAGCCAGATGTATGCCAAAATCGCCTTGTCGCTGACATTTTGCGCCAGGCTTGCCAATAGTTCGTTCGCGTCCTGCCTTACGTTGAAATTCTTTGCGAGCCGCGCTTTTCTGGGCCTTTCAACAAGGTATTCTGTGATTACCCCTGGTATAGGATTAGGAAGTCGCATAACTTGATATTTAGTCAGGTAAAAATATATATATTTTTGTATTCAGTTTGATTTTCCACTCTATGGGTCAAAATTGCCGGATTAACAAAAGCTTTTAAAGCTTTATTTCTAATTATAGCTATGGCAAAAAAGGAGAAGGAGAAAGACGAGGTCTGGGCATTAAGGAAGGTACTCAGCAGGCCCAACTACGCCGTCATGGCGCTGCTTCTTCAGAAGTCCCCGCGAACCACAAGGGAACTCTATGCAGTACTCGAGAAGAAATTCACGAGGAAAACTCTCATAATAACGCTCCGAGAACTCTCGCTTGACCTGAATGTGATACAGCCAACGCATATACGCACCGAAAAGGGGTATGGGCTCGGCTACAGGCTAAATCCTAAAGTCAAAGACATCGCAAAGAGCGTGCAGAAGTTCTCCAAGACCATCGAGAACATAAGGAAAATATAAAAACTCAGTCCTTTACGCTTACCTTCTTCTGGAGCTTGAACATCTCTATTACCTCAGCGGTGGTGGTTGCCTCCTCCGGTCCCTTGTCTGCCCTTATCGCGCTATCGCCCACAAGCCTCGGGAACCTGAGCGCGTACCCAGTCTCAGTTCCATCCGGCTGCTTTGACCTTCCGCAGGTATGCATCGGTGACTTTGTTATCTCGTCTGCTTTTATTGTCACTACGTACTTCGGATCCACCCAGAAATCCGGTTCGATTATCGAGTCCACTCTTGCAGGCCTGCTCTTGGCTTTTATCTTGTTGAGCTTGTCCTTCAGCTCGCTCATCTGCGCCTCGGTGAACCCTGTCCCTATCCTTGATATGGTCTCGAACATGTCCCTCCTCTTGTTGTATACCGCTGACAGCAGCCCTCCGAACTTGAACTCGGCCCTGCTTCCCCTTCCAAGGAAGTATCCAACTATCACAAGGTCCAGGCTGTCGGAGAGCTCGCCCCTGTAGCTCCTCTTCAGCTTTATCCATGAGAATTTCCTTGCCCCGGCGATGTACGGGGCCTTGAGGTCCTTTGCTATGACGCCCTCAAGCCCGTTCTCAATGGAGCTCTGGAAGAATTCCTCAAGCTCCTTGGCACTGCTTGTTTCTATCTTCGTGGTCGGCCTTATGAGGGTCCCATTTCCGAAGATATCATCTATCTTCTCCCTTCTTTTCTCGTATGGCTCGCTCAGCCAGTCCCTGTCGTTGAGGTACAGTATGTCGAACGCAAAAAGGTGCAGCGGCAGCTCCTCCGCCTTCTTCGCCACATCGTGCTTCCTCTTCCTCTGTATGGTCTCCTGGAAAGGAAGGTACTGCTTGGTCGCCTCGTTGTACGCCAGCGCCTCCCCCTCGAATATTATCCTGTCCGCCTTTACCTCCTCCTGCACGGCCTTTACCAGATCAGGAAACATCTCTGTCGTGTTCTCCAGCTTCCTGGAGAAGAGCCTCACCTTTTTCCCGTCCTTGTGCACCTGCACCCTGAACCCGTCGTACTTCTGCTCTATTGCAGCTGTTCCATGCATGCGCTCCAGTATCTCTTCCGCCGTGGTTAGCCTTTCAGCAAGCGCCGGCCTTACCGGCTTGAACAGCGTTACCTTGAAGTTCTCTATGGCCTTCGGCCCCTTTGCCGCGAGGTCCCTTGCGACAACTCCGAGATCGCTGCAAATGTTGTATGCCCTTTCCAGGCTCGACTTGAATTTCCTGTCGCCGGTCCCAAGCACCGATAGCGCCTCCATTATGGTCGAGTCGCCAACGCCCAGCCTCAACTGGCCAAGGGGGTACCTGACTATGTACTTCGCCTCTGTGGGGGTTGCGGCACCTATCATGTCCGCAAGCATGTTTATCTTCTTGTCCTTGCTGCCAGAGCCGCTTGTGTCGGCTATCTTCAGCATCTTCTCGTATATGTCGGTTATGGAATAGTGTTTGCTTACCAAGCTCCTCATCTTTGAGTCTGCCCTCATTGTCTGGACCGCGAGCCCCAGGTCCCCGCTCCTCTTATACTCCCTGTCTATCTGCTCCTTCTTGTGCCCTGTCGCTATTGCGGCAGCCTCCTCGACCAGCATGTCTGCCACTCCCAACTCCAGGCCCTCGAATGGGGGCAGCAGTATCCCCTGCGTTATGTATACCGTTGGCTGTATCTCTCCCTGATCAAGTCTCTTGAACATCTCGCTGAGTATCTCGACCATAGTGAGCCTCGATGAGACCGACTCCAGCTTGTCGTAATATTCTGCTAGCTCCTTGAATAGCATTGATGCACCGAATTAAGCCTTATCCTTGTGAGATTTTATGGGCAGCTGCCCGCCGAGCTCTTTATCCAGAAGCAATTCAGGTCGAATTTGCAGGCGTTCTGGCCCAGGTCGGTGTTGTTTATTGAGGCCTGCGACCTTATGAAGCACGATATTCCGGTGTTTGATGAGAGGAAATTGTTGTTCTGGAATATGTTCGAAATCGAGTTGTTTAGAAGCATCCCGTTGTACGTATCGGAATATGCCGTGTTGTTGTATATTGTCAGGGAGCTGACGTTTAACGCCGTGTAGGCGAGCTTCGCGAGGTGCACCAGGTTGTTGGAGAGTGATCCCGCACCGACGCTTATCATGACTATGCCCCTGTTGGGTGTTGTCACGTTGTTCCCCTGCACATACGCCCCCAACCTTGCCTCACTGACGTTTATTGCTGCCGGGCTGGATGTGTTCTCGAATATCGTGTTGTTGATTATCTTTATGGTCGAGTTGACAGCTACAAGGGTGCCATTGAAGCCCTTCAGGTAGCAGTTCTCTATATTGGAGTTCTGGGAGTTCTTGAAGTATGCGAATGTCCCGCCATTGGTCGCTATGACCGTGTGGCCCGCACAGTTGATCGTTGTCGTGTTGGCAAAGGATGTGAAGCATGTCGAGCCGAAGGTGTATCTCTCATCCGTAGTAAGCAGGAAGAGGTTCGGCTGAGAGGCGACGCCGCACTGCACTGTAGGCGGTGTTGGCGGTATCACCGCAAGCCAGTGGCATCCCTGCTTCGTAGTACCGAAGTTTATGCCTCCCTCCTCAGAGTTTATCGCGCTGTTGCCTATGCACACGTAGTCTATGTTTGTGCTTGAGCGCATGGTGTTGTTTAGTACCGTATTGTTTGTCGATTTCCCGACCAGTTCAAAGCCGATATAATTTTGGGTGGCGATGTTGTTCGCTATGAGGTCGTTCCTTGAGTTGTTGAGGAGTATGCCGATGTTGTGCAGGATGCCGTAGGTCGTGTTGGAGTCCTTGATCGAGCTTGTGAACACCCTGTTGAAGAGTATGCTGGCATTCGATGTGCCATTGACTACGCTGTTGAATATCGTGCTGCCGTTAACCCTGTTGAATATTATCCCGTAGTAGTTGGGGTTGCCCGGCAGGTTGCCGAAAGCCCAGACCGTGTTTAGATTTATGTCAGAGGAGTTGGTCACGTTTACCGCTGTCTGGAAGTCGAAGAATGTGCATGAGTTTACGGATACGTTGTTTGAGTTGGTTATGGACATCCCCGGACCTGACACGAATCCTGCTGATATGATGCGGCCCGCGCAGCTCAATTGCACGTTAGATGATATTACCCTTATGCAGTTGCCCTGGGCGTTGTTTATGCCCTTGGTAAGTATGTAATTGCCCGGCGAGCTTATGACGCTGCAGCCGTTGAGGGGAACATAAGACAATGATGTTGCTATGAAGCGCTTGCAGGTCGCCCACACCGCGTTTGTCGAGCCGCATGCTGTAGACTGCATCAGGTTTATCGATGCGTTGGCGGAATCCGGCGTCGCATAAACGTCGATCTTCGAGTTGTTCTGCATTATCCCCTTGTTGAAGGTGTTTGAGAAGGAGTCGTCCTGCAGGTACACGCCGTAATTATCGTACGATGCATTCAGGTTCTGGAATACGTTGGCGAAGGAGCCCGTGATCAGCACGCCGTACAGGCTCTTATAGCTGGATATGTTGGTGAAGGTGCTCACGCTGGTGTTGTAGGCAGCAATGGAATAGTCGTCATTGTTGAGCGAGAGGTTTGCGAAGTGCGATGTGGTAATATTGAAGAGCAGTATGCCGGTGGACGATGCGTTGTTTATGCGGCAGTTCTGCAGTGTTATGTTCTGGACGTTCTTGGCGCTGACAGCTGTTGTGGCGTTGTTTATGCTGAAGCCCCTGCAATTGATGTTGACGTTTTTCGATGTCACGGTAATACATGGCTGCAGCTGCGAGAATATGTTCGATATGTTGACGAACTGGTTCATGTCAAGGTTTGATGCAAGGCTGTAGGAGCCCGGGCTTGTTATTGAGCCGCATGTGGTTATGGTGCGGCCCAGGTTCAGCTTTGTTATGTTTGCAGGGAGGTTTGTGCCTCTGCAGACGACGAAGCCGCAGCCGGTGTTGTTGTAGCAGGTGTTGAGCGATGCCTGGCTGCTTATTACGAAGCCGTTTGGTACGCTGCACTGGAATGAGAATTGCGTCCCGTTGATGTAGTTGTTTATGAACTTGTTGTCGGATGCGTTGACGTTTATCCCGTAGAACTGGTTGTACTGGATCGTGTTGTTGAGCACAGATACGCTTGACGTTCCATTGGTCATGAATAGGGATCCCTGCTTGCTTGCGGACCTGGACAGGTAGTTGTTTCCAAGAACGCTTGAGTGTGTGTTGTTGAGGTATATGTTCGCCATGTAGTTTATGGAGAGGTTGTTGTTGTTTATGTTCAGGTTGTTGGACGACACTGCGAATATCCCGTATGAGAAGTTCCTCAGGCTGCATCCCGAAACGGTGACGTTGTTCTGGCCCTCTATCTCTATCGCGTAGCTATATGGGGGCACTGCCTCGAACGGCCCAGAGCCCGTTATCTTATAGTTATCGCATAATACGCTGACATCGCTTGCTGTCACATTTATGCATGCGCCGCTTGTCAGGGTCGCCTTTATGTTGTCCGCAAGGAAATACTTGCCCGGACTGGATATCTTTCCGCAGTTGTTTATCTGGCTTACGCCAATCTGACCTATAGTTGATGTTGACGTTGTCGTGGGCGGCTTTATTATCGAGCTGTGGAAGTAGAAGAATCCTGCGCCAGCTACCACTATTACAACTACGATTATTATTGGTACGATTGGAAGAGAGGTTGCACCTGATGACTTTGGACGAGGCGCCTTTTGGGACATGTCCTGCGGCTTAACTATTGGCGCTGCAGCATTGGGCGTTGGGTCAGGCTGGGTTGCGGGTCCGGGGATGTCCATTCAAATGCACCTTTATATATAAAGGTAGCAGTATTAAAAACTTTTTATTCTCTTTATTGGTGTGCCCCTTACGTATAATGCTTTATTTGTGCCTGACAGATAATCATATGTGCCTCAGTAACTCAGGGGTAGAGTGCCAGTTTCGTAAACTGGAAGTCGGGGGTTCAATTCCCTCCTGAGGCTTCCTAGGGCTTAGAACCCTCAGGTAGCTTAGATGGTAAAGAAAATAGAAAACTGGCTGATAAATACGAAATAAAATCGAGTGCGTGGTACCCCAGTTAATAGGCCACTCCCGGCGTTGCAGACTTCACATAACTAAAACCAACGGAGGCTTTGAAGGAGGGTTTAAAAGTCATTCCTTATGTAATCTTATTATGGCAAAGGAAAAGACCCGAACTTCATTTCGTATAGAAAAAGTTTCTCCACATCTTGCAGAACGGCTTCTAAAATTCAGAAAAAGAATATATGAAGAAGATGAGCCTACTCTGGTTTATACAACAAAGAAAGAACCACCGCAACTTGAAGAGATAATAGCTAAAGCACGGGTTACCCATGAAAGGCCAGCTGCATTTGTGGCATTAAAGGGAGATGAGGTAATTGGTGAGGCATATGCAGTCAGAAATGCTGAATTCAATAAGGATGATGAAGTTTACATGGGTTGCGCCGTTTCTAAAGAAGCTAGAGGAACTGGTGTGATATATGCTTTACTTAATGCACTATCTAAGGAACTTGAAAAAGAAAATGTAAAGACAGTTATTGCTGAAGTATTCGAAAAAAATATCGCATCGATAAGACTCATGGAAAAGCTTGGTGCAAAAGCTGACACAAAACTCGACACTTTTTATGACGAAAAACGAGATACTCATTACCGTTCATTTAAATACACATTCGATATCGTTGATCTGATAAAGAAACTTAACACAAAATTAACAGAATAATTTATAAAAAATCGATTATATGACAAAAATAGTCAAGCTTTCAAAGAAGGATTTTGGTAAGATACTAAATGAGTATAAAATAGGCAAATATGTGAACCATAAGTATCTCCCATGGGCTTTGGGCAACGATGTTTACCGCCTTAATACTACAAAAGGTAAATTTATTTTAAAATTACATAAAGAAAATGATCTGAAAAATTTTAACTACATTCTTAATATTGAAAAATTAGTTAGAAGAAGAAAAGTGCCAATTCCTGAACTTATGGAAACAAAATCTGGCAGAGAGTTCATCCTTTATAATAAGAAGGCAGTAACTGTGCAGAAATTTATTGAAGGAAAAGAAGGAAATTCGAAAAGCATTAAGGAAATAAAACTTATAGCAAAAACCATGGCAATTACAGACAAGGCATTACTTAAGATTCCATTAAAGAAAAAGAATACAGGTCGCATTATGAAATCAGTCAGAAGGATCCCAGGATTTGATATGGCTAAATATGATGGACTATTGAATAAAAATTTCAAGATTATTAATGAGAGGAAATTAAGAAAAAGTGTAATACATGCTGATCTTGGTGGTAACTACATAGTGAAAAACAACAAGGTAGTTGCGATAATTGACTGGGAAGACGCACATGAGGATAGACTGGTCATGGAGCCAGCTGTTTTTATTGCATCTAATTTTGTATCAGAAAAAGGTGTCAAAAAGAATAAAGTTAAAATATTCATGAAAGAGTATCAAAGATATATGAAACTAAACAAAGAGGAAAAGAAAGCTTTATATTATTTAATTCAGTCAAGGCAACTTGGTGTAATTGCTTACATAGCAATGCATTCCAAAAAACGCAAAAAAAATAAGAAACTTAGAAATTTCTTAAATATTTGCATAAAGAAGTATCATGTGTTTAGTAAAGTAACTCCAAAAGAATTTTTAAAATGGATTGATATAAAATGAAAACCAAAGAAATCAGGCAAAGTAATTCCGAGATACCTAAAAAGTACCGAAAATTTTGGCGTCCTTACAAAACTAAAAAGACCCTTTATCATATTACACTACGAAATAACTTAAAAATAATAAAGAAGAAGGGACTTGAACCCAGAGACCCTGCTCCTAGAAATTGGGCAGGAATGAAAGTAGTATTCATGTCTAATCCAACTAGTCCGCTCTATAAGACCGCATTAAATAACATATTGGTTCATGTAAGTAGAAAAGGTCAAGATGCGGTCAGGTTACACATTAAAACAGGTCAACAGTTATACTGTCGTTCAGATTCAAAAATACCATTACAGATCATATCTTTAGACCCTATTTCCCCTGATTGTATAATGAAGATAGAAGAATTACAAATGGACAAAAATCGTCATATGATTCTTGACCAGAAGGACATAGATACTATACTCAGTAATTACAAAGTTGGCAGATTGAAACATTTTGAGCAGATTAGGTCAGGACACCAAAGTGATAATTACCTTGTCACAACAGGTAAGGATAGATTTTTAATAAAAGTTTTCTACACCTCAATGGTCAATTCGAATTCGTTATACGATATTATGCGTGTGCAAGAATATCTCATATCTCATAAAATCAAGACTTCACGTCCCATACACACTAAATCTGGTAAATTATGTATGGAATATGAAGGTGATAATATAGCTTTACAGACATTTTTAGAAGGAAAAAGTCATATACAAAAACCAACAAATCATTTATTCGCACTCTACGGCAAAGAATTAGGTATGGCTGATTATGTATTGCGTAATTTGAAACTCAAATCGATAAAGAAATTTGAAGGCGGTCCTGTAAAATTTGTCTACAAAATTGAAAGTAAACACCATCTAACTGACCCTTATTTAAGCAGCCAATTTGCATTGCTCAAAAAGGAATTCTCTGAAATACCTGTAAAGAGCCTTACTAAATCGGTAATTCATGGTGATTCAGGTCCCGGCAACTTTATAGTAAAAGATAGTAAGATAACAGGTATAATTGATTTTGGTGCTGTACGTATTGATTATATGCTAGCTGAAGTAGCATTTTTCTTATCTCGTGCACATATATACAGCATAAAAGATAAACCAAAATATTTAGCATTCATGAAGGAATATGTCAAGGCTTCTAATATAGGAACAGATGAGATTAAGTGGCTAAGAACTTTTGTAAAGGCTGCTATATTCTGCGATCTTATATTTAGCTATATGGCTGATAATAAGGAAAAGCTTTCAGGGTACAAGAGAGCTCTTAAACTGATTGAGGCAGATGGGCTTAGTCTATATACGGCAATTTAACGCTTATATTTTGACTATAGTCCGTAGAATCACAACCCATATATGGGTTGTCAGACCAACCAATTTGGTGTAACCATGGCCAAAAATCGACGGACTGGTACTTCGGCTGTTCGAGCCCTCCAAGGGCTTCTTTTTTCTTCTGGGCGTAAAATGAAACGCTCTACTTTTGTTTTTGGTAGTTCGTGAATTGCGCCTCGCACCAATAGGTAAGGTGATCTGCTCCGTCCAAATGATTAGACCGTTGGAGAGTGGAAATGGGTACGAGGTGTGGCTGCTTTCCATCCTCTTTTAGCCAGCCATATAATACAACAACGCTTACATCCTCCCAATCCGTTGATTTGGGTGGGCTCATGTGCTTGCTAAAAAACAGCACATTTAACTGATCGTCGGTCCAGATCTCTCCCCTGCATGGAAGATCGTAGAGATGCTCTCGGAACGCCGAAGCAGAGATAAACTGACAGTCCTCGTCTTCCGCTTCGGCCTCATACTGGAAAACCTTGACAACCTGATTATCTTCAAGAGTACGAGAACCCATCGATTCAATGTGCAGTTTCTGATCCGTCCAAACAAATTCAGGCGCAGTCAACCAGTCGTTACCAAAGGTAGTCCAAGTAGGGGCCTTTGGTTGTGGGAGCCTGTAAGTTTTCTCTCCCCCTGGTGTGCGCGTGTTGACCTCCTTAATATCGATTAAGCCATCATCGCTTTTAATCAAATTGATTTCGTGTTGAAAGGTCTCTTCTTCAACTTTGTCACCAGCCGTTTCTGCTGTCATGATGGCACCGTAGCCTTCCATTCCATTAATCACTTCCATAACTTTCTTACGTAGTGTTTGAATCTCCGCTGATTCTTCAGCCCTACGATGTGATACATCTACTTGAATCGGTGGCAACGGTTTCAAGGCATTGTTCATTCCTTTATACAGATAACTATGAGATAGAATTGGCGTTGGATCAACGCCACCGAATGATGAGGTGATCGTGCTCTCAATTTCAGCCTCAATATCTTGATCAATAGCGTTTAGTGTTTCTAATTGCCCATCCTCCCAAGTTTTCTGTATATCCTGGAATGGCAGGCCTTTCTTTCTGGCAGCCTCGGCCAGTGCCCAAGCGGGATCAGCGAAAACCTTATTTCCCTTGGATCCCCATACCATCCCAACAGCCTCTCCGCGCTGGTTGAAGGCCAAGCCGCCGCTAGAACCGGGTTTGATTCCATCCGCCTCAAACTCAAGAATCCCACCAGGTAATGTGGCGATGAATTTGCCAACTGATATCTTTAACTGGCCTCCAATAGGATGAAAATAGGCACTGCTGATCGGTCCCTTGCTCGGATAAGAATAAATGGTGACTGGTTCTCCCAGTTTCAGCTTTTTGGTAAAGGTAACGCTTTGCATGCCGGGAATTGGGTGCGGGACCAACCAGAATGCAGCATCATACACCGGATTGTATTTCAATGGGGGACCGGAAGATTGTGGAATATATCTAGCACCTGCAGCTTTCGGACCTGTAGCAAGTATGGGCTTGCTTATTTTTTCACCCCCAATATCTATGGGTTTCTTCATGCGTACCGCAACGTGGTAGGGGCCCAAAATGGCATAGCATGTTGGACTGAGCTTGACATACCATCCCGTTGCCCACTTTGAGGTCCCATTGCCAAAGAAGATCCTTTTGTTCTCAAGCTTGACGATAGACTTATCGGGTGTTGCTATGTTTGCATCTTCCTGCGGTTTTTGCTGACCGACCACAGTAGTGTATCCAGTTCCGCTTGGATTTGTGTTGGTGCTTACCTTTGAACTGCAAGATTGCCCCGCAGCAATAACTGGGGAAACGGCCAAAGCAACAGCTATAGCACCAATGCATAAATTATTTTCGGCTCGCCTTAAGAAGCGGTTGGCACCATGCGCTCTGCTTACTTTGTTTTGCTTATAAGACTCCATTAAATCACAATATTTTATTGCCTAAATGTACCTTCTATTATTTGGATGCCGTAGACTTCTTTTATCACTTTATTATGATATTTAAGGAGATATATAAGCCTTCTTCGTGCATTGCGGCAAGCTTTAGCTATCCATTCCTTTTTTATGGTTATCCAGAATCAGTCAGAGCGAATTCAGGGAGCTGTCAGTCTGCTTGTTCTCCGTCTTGAATTCTGTGTATTCCTTCTTCATGTTTGTTGCCGCGTCGTATGCCAGCTTCACAGACAACATTATAACGATAAGAGTTGACCATATCTTCAGGCTTGCCGCGCCGTTGCTTATGAATATGCTGTCTATTACAAGGCTTACCCCTGCGAGCAGTGCGAGGAACCATAATGTAAAGTAGACCGCTATCTTCCTCTTCAGCCTTGCGTACGCATACCTTATCTTTACGTCAATGTTCCTCATTGCCATGCCCTAACCTGTTAAACTAATATCTGAAAAGCTTTAATAATATTCGCAAATCCCTAAATGCTACACTTCAATGAAAATATCCCCTCCCTCAATTGTCAACGGATATGTGGGCTCTGGATCAAGGTCTATCGCGAATTCGACCAGGTTCCCTGTTGTGATGTCCCATTGCGCGCCGTGCCACGGGCACGTGATTACTTTGCCGTTCAGCTCACCCTCGGCAAGGGGCCCTCCCTGGTGGTGGCACAGGCCGCGCATCGCATAGAACTTGCCGTCCACGTTTGCAACGACTATCTCATCCTGTCCTGCTATCTCCACCTTCCTCATCGCGCCTGGCGAAAGTTCCGATTGCTTGCACACCAATACCTTTGCCACAGAATCACCTTTCCATATGTGCAATCCTTTTATTTAACTTTTGCTTGTCTGTCCAAATCTTTAAGTAGTTTGATTGTTGAATATATAATGATAGTATGGTAGCAGTCAGCGACATTATAGGTGTGCTCCACCAGTGCCTTGACCCGGAGCTTGGCTCAAACATAGTCGACATTGGGCTTATCTACGGAGTCAAGATAAAGGAGGGCAAGGACGTAAAGCTAACCCTAACCATGACATCACCCATGTGCCCGGTGACAAGCATAATCATGGCAGATGCGCAGCTCAGGATAGAGGCCGTCCAAGGAGTGGGAAAGGTGGAGCTCGAGCTTGTCTGGGACCCGCTGTGGAGCCCGGAGATGATGAGCGAGGAGCTTAAGTATACTACTTAGTACATTCCTGTCTCGTCCGCCCTTTTGTATGCCATCAGTTCCTTCGGCTTGAACCATACGGCTATCTCCCTGTCCGCGGTCTTTTTGTCCTCCGACGCATGAACGATGTTCTTTATCGGCCTTTTGAATTCATCAGAGAGTTCGTAAGAATCAGATGAGAGGGATCCGCGGATGGTTGATGGTTCCGCCCTTTTCGGCTCTGTGGCGCCGACTATCTTTCTTGTAACGAATATCGCATCGTTGCCTTCCAGGACCACCGCGACAACAGGCCCGCTTGAAAGGAACTCGATAAGGTAGTTCCTTATCCTTGTTGCAACCTGCACAGCGGTTTCCTTGAGTATTATGCCCTTTTCCCTGTATGCGGCCAGCGTCTTGCCGCCGGTGTCCTCGAACCATTTCTTGTCGGCTATGTAGTGCTGGCCCGCCAGCTCCCTGTCCGGCCAGACCATCTTCATCGCGATAACCTTCAGGCCGGTGTCCTCGAACCTTGATAGGACCTTGCCTATGATCGCCCTCTTCACGCCATCGGGCTTTACCAGCAATAAAGTTCTCTCAATCATGCAATCACTTATATTTTGGTTTTGTTGGCAACTGATTTATAGGTATGCCGAAACCCGTTTTCTGGATTTTTGAATATGAAGTTTAATCAGCTTTAACACCATGTCCTTTTCATAAATGGATTCTATTGCCTCTCCGGTTTTTAATTCCTCGAAGGTCGCCCATTTGTATGAGCTGTGCTCCAAATTCAATTTTATTTTTTCAGTTTTTGAGCCGAATATGTAAAAGTTGTCTTCCCACTTGGTGTGCCTTTTGTGGTCTACTATTATGATCTTCCTGCCTTTGCACAATAACTTCAGGTTCTGCCTGAGAAGCCCGGTTTCCTCTTTTATTTCCCTATACGCCGTATCAATATGTTGCTCGTCTCTTTCTTTAGCGCCGGAGACGAAATACCAAATGCCCGGATGGGAAATGAATGGTATCCGCCTCCTCTTGACAAGAAGGATCTTGTCTTTGCTGAGGACTACTGCAGTTATACCTTTATTTTCGATTTTCAAATGTCCGGTCAACATAACACAGCGTATATTCGCTGCTTATAATTTAAAGCGATTTGCATGCGCGCCTAGCAAGGTATTTATATCATGTATAACTTAGCTTATTGCGTGGTAATGTGATTACAAAAAGCAAGAATGAGACCTCGCATGCGGACAAGAAATGGACCATGCGAATGCTGGAAAAGGAACTGCTCACTACACAAAAAGAGATAATATTGGAAGAACGGGGCAGGAACAGGTACCGCCTGGAAGAATCTGTCGGAGCCGGGGCGGGAATCGTTGTTGCATCTGTTTTTTGCCTTAGTGGAATGTTTTTTTCTTCTAGATTATTTGATAATCCAACAGCATGCTCCTGGGCAAACACCGCCATATGCGCATTCTCCATAGCGTCGCTGCCTGTGCTTATGGAATTTGGGAAAAGCTCAATTTTCAGCAACACGATAAGGACCAGCAGTGAATTAAACATGAAGTACAGGATTAGGGGACACGGAATTCTCAGGGGCGTAATAGAATACGCCGATGCGAACGGCAATGAGCGCCTGCTTAAGTATGCAAGGAAGCTTGCAGAAAGGCTGGAGAGCTAGCCCGCATTAAGCCCGAATATGCGTCTCCTGTCTAACGCCCTAGGAATCCTTATATATTAGGAAAAGCGTAATCATACTGTGATAAAGTGACGGTTCAAACAACAGAGAGAGCAGCCCATAAAATAGCCGCTGTGCCATTGAGAAAAGCGGACCACAGCTCAAGCTCTGACGACCTGATGGTAGTGGGCGCATTCAGGTCTGCGGCTAGATTCCTAAGACCAAGCAACATAATGAATAAATTAGGATTAATAAACATGGTAGAGGAAGAGAGCATGCTCAGGTCAAAGGTCTGCGCGGTGGATGCATTCATGGAAGGCTCAAATGCGCATCTGACTATAGATAACAACCAGAGAATAGAGAACTTTATAGTTGCTGAAAGATTATACACAAAGGCAATGGAATGGGCGGAAAAGGTAGGCAAAATAGATGAGATAAAAAGGAGGGGCTACATAAACTGGCTTGACCACCACAGGCAGCAGGTAAGATTGATGCTCGACCATATAGATGTGAAGAAGATTGATGAGATCACGGATCTGATAGAATCTCCAAATGGGCACCACCATAAGGTCGTAACTTTGGCCTCAAAGCGTTTCTTCAAGAAGCAGATGAGACAGGTGGCGGAGGAGGCTTGGGGCTACGCAATACTTGGCGTGGGGGCCTTAGCTCTTAGCATAACAGGTCTTGTAGGTGCAGTGCACTATGACAAGTTCCCAGACCTGTTTTATGTTGCCGCTACCTTGGCAGGAGGCGGAAGCGGTCGTGCGTTTTTGAGCGCAATTGGACAGTGGCAGCGCCATACAATATTTAAAAATGTATACCAAGAGAGATACACAAGAGATAATGGAGGCATGCATATAAGAAATTGAGATTATAGATGATAGCATGAGTAACCGCCTCTTGTTGCAAAAGAATGATTCGATGGTCAGAATAGGGCCCGAGCTGATAAGATCGCACATAGGGTTCTGCACCACGATGAATGGCAATGGTATCGGCTTCAAGGACAGCCCTGAAACAATCAACAGTGACGACGTCAAAACGCTGATACGGGTGTGCAGGGATTTGGAAAAAAAGATAGATTTATCGGGTAGGGACCTGAGGGGGTTAAGACTTTCGGGTTTTAATTTGGGTGGCGCAGACCTTTCCGGTGCTAACCTTAACGGGGCATACCTAAGGTTCACCAGGTTGTGGGGTGCGAAAATAAGGCGTGCTAATTTCACAGATGCACGCATGGGCCCGATAAATTGGCTTAGGGTAATTGCAAACGATACTGAAACTTTTTAAAAGGCTATCTCGTTTTTATCCGCTTTGGTTTGTTGTCTCCCCTGAGCATGAAAATGTAACTCTTTAATTCTGGCACCGAATGGAGGTATATCAAGTTCTCGGGCGAGAATGTAACCTCTGGATGCTCTATGCACCTGGAAATGGCGTGTTTCATCAGCTCCATGGATACCGAGTAATTTACAGACCTTGAGCGTATGTTCTCAAGCCTGTGCGCAACGACGATATTCAGCTCCTTCTGCCTTTTATGGGCAAATAGTGCGTCCACCGCAGCCAGCGCTGTCTCTTTTTGACCTTTCGTTGCGGCCTCTTTGACAGAGTGCCAATCATTGCTGTGCACCATCCCGTCTATTTCAGCGTTGCGTGTTCGCGGTTTTTCGGTTGTAACCACTCTATCACATATTATTTATGGCAGGCCCTGTATTAATGCCTTGCTGAAAATCTTGTCTGCATGTGGATATTTTGCTCTCCACAGAAGGTATTTATATTAAGAAAATCTTAGACGTAATAGTGATAAAATGATAAAGCGGGCAACAAAATCGCACGACATGGAATTGCAATCCTCGTACCTTAAATTCCGAAGAAAAAGTATAGAGGAGAAATTGGATCTTGTCGCTACAGATGACCCGTTCATACAGTATTGCCTAGCAAAATGCGCAGAGAAAAGAATCAGGATTGCTCTAGTAACCAGTGCTACTCGTATTCACTTGGGGGCGGCCTTAATACTCGCAAAGGACAATGAACCGGAGGTATTGATAGGATTAATGAATAAGGGATTAAGTGAGAGGGTCGAGAAGAAACTTTATCCCCATATAGCCAAGGTGCTTATTGCGGAGATAAGGCACACAGTATCCCGAAGGGACAGGGTTGGGATCACGGGCTTGCTTAGGGTTGCAAATACATTCAATGCACCTTTTAAAAATCATACAATACGCCAAGATCTTAGGAGAAGATAGTGATGCTATGGTAACAAAAAACAGGCTAACAGTGGAGATCGCCTCAAGACAGGTGGATGAGGACTGCAAAGAGATCAGAAAGAGACTGAATCTTGGACCGATAATACGTAATCCGGACGACCTTATATGCATTAAGGACGGTGGACTCGTGTGCATTGAAGAGAAGAGGAGAGAGTATGCTCATTATGAGATTGGATTTAGATTTTTAGTAGACCATGTTGCCGCGTCACTCAAGGACAAGATCAATCTTAGCGAAAGCGAGCAAGAACTTCTAATGGCTTCGATGGGCAGGGTGTTTTACAATCCTCCGGTTAGAGAGCGTCTTAGAATGGTTGAAGCGGCAGAAATGATTAATAAAAATGAGGAGAGAGGCGCACAGATAATAAAAAGGGTCAAGAACGAGACCGATGCCTTTTTGCAAATGCGCAAGTCGGTGATATTAGGCTCTGATATGTTTGACAACCCTATTGCAAACGTGTTAGGAACAGCTACCGAGGCCAATAATTTCGGCGATGTTGCGAAAATAATAAGAGAGCTCATTGGATTGGCTACTAAAGGAAGTGTATCTAGTGGATATTACGAATAATTCATTCAAAATAAAAATTTAGTAAGAGTATATTAGTAATTCTAATTTTGTTTGAGAAAATGTAATTTATTTTTAATAAGGCCGCTTAAAAGGTATTTATATTTAGTAGCTTAAATTTGATAGTGATTAAATGGATAAAACCGCAGGTACGGCAAATCAGAATAGGACAACTTATATTAAAGGACTAATGAGGAAGGAAGTAGAAAGATTTCGCGATGTCAGGCGCGCTATATGGTATATGCATGCTGCTAAGCAATTTGGAGGAGATACAGATTTACATTCCCTGTTTTGGAAAGCTAATTATCATGAGGAGGCAGCATTGGCTTTTGAGGATGCTGGTCTTTTGAGGCTTGGAGGGCGGCAGAGGAAAAAAGCTGCAGTGGCATTTGAAGGAGTCGCAGGAAAATTAAGAGACCCTTTAACAATGGTTGGCGGAGAATTTAAGAATCATATATTAATGAGACGCGCCGACCTTCTTAGGACTGGGAAAGGTAATGTTAGATCTATACGCGATGAGCACGGTATAGTTCTACCTCTTTAGGGAATGTTGGGTTAGCCTCAACACTTTGCAGAACCTGGTTTTCTATTTACTTTTATAATAAAGAGCTAGAATTACCATAACTCTCTTAGAAAATCTGAGTTTCTCTTGGCTTGCTCTCCAGTGAACGATTTTTCGGGCCATACAAAATCACCATAAGAAAAAAACACCACGTACAGCGTTCAAATTAGGGCATACTTTTGTCGTCGGAGACGTTTCCTGTCTCACTTCCGGTATTCTGGTTTGGCCGTTTCACTAGAATGGAATAAGAAAAATAAATTCCACGTACGTGAGCTAAAAAAGCCATCTCGAGGGAAAGGCATTCTTTTGGAATCCCTTTTGCGGTTAATCCGGCCCCTTTCACTGTAGGACCCCAATATTCCATAAATGCGGAACCTAAGCCTTTCAAAGATTGTCTTTTCATTTCATTTTGATGAAACCATCTTTAACATCGGATTGTTCTAGACGTATTCCATTTGAATGGAACTAATTATTTCATAGTTTATTATTCTCAAATAATCCTAGAAATTCTAAGAGAGTTTAGAGGATATGAATAAGGAATAAGCTCTGACAAATGGCCTTCTTGAACCTAGAATGGATAACTAATTGAGTCATATCAATAAACAAAGGGAATGAGCGCCTTGGTGCCTTTCCTGTAGCTCTCGTAGCGCTTGTGGAAGTGCCTGAGCATCATGCGCTCCTCCTGCCTTGACTTGATGAGGAAGCTGAGGAATATGCTGAGCACCGCCAGCTCAGCCGGCAGCTCAAAACGGCTCGGCTCGCCCACGCCGGCTACGCCAGGGCCTACAGGAGATGGAGGCATGCGCTCGCTCGCGGGAAGGCATCCGATGCAAAGGAGCTGGAGATGGCGATGACAATAGAGGCTAAGTTGGCTAGCAAGGCTTATACCGAGGCCAGCAGGCAGCTTGAGGTGCTGAGATGGTGGCTGAATTTCGGGGAGTAGTAGAATTAGGCTTATGCTAAAACAGTTTTAGCTATCAGGAGTTAATTATACTTCTTAGGGTGGTGCTCAAAGCTAACAAGGTTTACCTGCTTGATCTTTTCATCCACAGTATACTTAAGCACAAAACGTTTGGCGTATATGTGGACCTCCCTTACTCCACCGTATTTGCCGTGCATCCACTTGCCAACACCATAGGATTTTCTAGTATTTCCTCAATTTTCTTTTGAAGTTGGTTTAAAAGAACGGGATTTCTTTTTGAGAGCATTCTAATAGAATCAGTGACACTATCCACTTGGAATAGCTTATAGGGCATAAACCCACCTTATTTACCGGATTTCATGTCTGCTTTCCATTCCTTCATAGATCTGTAAAGGCGTCCTCTACCGGCCTTGAGTTCAAGCAGCCCCTTATCCAGGCCGCTTTCCTTCTGTTCAATTTTTTTAAGTATCAGCTTTACCTCCGTCTCCAATTTATTGATCTTATTCGACATTCCCTTTATCTCCTTATGCAGCTGTACTTGTGAATATTCCTGTCGCATATCAATCATTAGTATTTTGGATATAAACTTATAAGAATATTACTCATTCGAGAGCCTTTTCCGCATTTCATGCTTTATTTTATGTCCTATGCGCTCAGCATCCTCCTCTGTGATTTTTTGCTTTTTAAAGTGGGACCTTATTTCCTCAGAGAGCGCTTCAAATTCAATCTTAACATCAGGGATATTTACTTTTTTAAACAGGACGCCGCCTTTGACATCTATTGCCACAAACCTGTCGGTATTGGTGAATCCCTCTTTCTTCCTTATCCTTTTGGGCACCACCAACTGCCCCTTTTCTGACATTTTTACCAGTTCATCTTCCAAGAACCTCACTTCTAATATAGTTGAACAGTTCAATTATTTAAATGTTTGCCTAATGTCTATGGTTGAGCATAAGCAATAAGCAGGTGGCTGAATTTCGGGGAGTAGGGGCCCTTGTGCTTTTCTTTGCTAAGGCTTCTCATAGATTGCCATAACCCGCTTGCTGAAGCTTTTGCCGTACCTTTTTAGGTAATTCTTAAGCTTGTTCCTGTTTATTTTCGGGATTATCTCATTTAGAAGTTCGTCTCTTATCCCCTTTTGGAAATATAATATGTCTATTAGGGACTTCTCCACATCGGATACCTGAATCCAAAATTCGCCGTACTTTATGGTTTCGTAACCGAACATGTGCTGCTTTTGTATCCTTTGGACGCGGTAGTTTCTGCCTTTAAAGGTTCTGATCCCGGTTCTCACGTTTCTTGGCGTGACTACGATGAAGTTTGTTCCCTGGTTGGATATTCCCCTTATCGAAAGGGCATTCTCCAGTCCGTAATAAAACGGGGCGAATGCAAATCCGACAACTACTGAGTCTTTGTGAAGCGTATATATGGACCTTGTTATCCGTATCGCTTCGCCTCTTTTTACAAGGTTGTGCAACATAAGGTATATGTAGCCTTCGCTTATGTGCGCGTTTTGGAATTGAATTTTTATGTCTGATATTCTGAATACTGGGAAGTCGGGTTTGCTGAAATGCTCTTTGATGTACCTTGCGTATTTCATTCCAATCCGGCCTTTATGGTGTTTAACATCACTTCGAACGAGGGAGCAATTCCTGCATATACTATATCGCCAAGGTTTTGCCCATCCACCGGGCTTTCTATATGATTGATTAGGCCTTTAAGCCCTGTTTTTGACTTACGGGTTAGGGGCTCTATCTGGGCAAGATGATAGATATCGTACATGTCGCGTATGAATCGCCTTTTCTTATAAGTTGCGATCTTTTCAGATATGAAATCCTCGATGCTCAATGTTCTTACCATAATTTTGGATCCATCTGTCTTTTCGTACTGCCTTCCCTCCGTTTTTATTTTGCCTTTAGGCCTCATCGCTTCCAGCTTTGTCCTTGAAGAGCCATTGAATATGCCAATCACCCTTTGGACATATTTAGAATAATCCATATTCACGCCCCTTTTTGACAGGGCAAATGAAAGATTGTTATTTATGTTTTTCATCTGGCTGTCGGTTGCGTATATGTCCACATCTTCAGAAAACCTGTTTCCGTTGTAACATCGCCAAATCGCAGTTCCGCCATGCAGGATTATATCATCATCCAATGATACCAATGCCTCTACAATGGAGTCCTGCAACCTTGCTGCGGCTACCTGTTCGCTTGTTGTTAAACGTGTCTCTATCGGGTCTGCCATTAAATTACCTAACTTATATTTTAATATAAGATAGGTAGAATAGATATAAATACTTTGCGCCGCTGATTGAAAGTAGGCCACTGTGCTGAGCATATGGGGCTTGAGATTAATAGAGTGAAGGACTGCTGAAAGCCACAACAGAGCCGGCAGCAGCTTGAGGTGCTGAGATGGTGGCTGAATTTCGGGGAGTTGGTGTTGATAGTTTTGCTTAAAGCTCCTTAATCCTAATTACGTCCATTTCTCTAAGCAATTTTTCAGCAGGCTCGGGCGCTCTGCATCTTATCACGTTTATCCTCTGTCCCACCGGATATTTATGCTTTTTTGAGGTCAGGATGAGCGCGCTTTACAGCAGCAGGAATGGATCAGACCTGCTGCTCGTCTTCCGGGCCCTCAAGGATCTCCAGTATCTGCCCCTGGCCCAGGCCTGATGGGAACTCCTCGAACCTTACGACGATGAATGGGTCCTCCTCGCGCTCGACTATCCCGTGGTATACATGGTCGCCCTTCACATACTGTACCTTCTTTCCGACAAGCGTGGACAGTTCCACGTTCGATGTTGGCGTCGCGAGCAGGTTCTCCTTGTCCAATGATGTAACTATGGCATTTATGATGGAATCACGTTCCTTGATATTAGCGCTTGCGGCTTCTTAATACTTTATCCGACTTAGTTTTTTGGCTTCCGCATCTTCCTGTTTCCCGAGCATGCTTGCTAGTCTGCCTCTTTGTTTCCTTGCCGTTGCCATTTTATCGATTTATCTCTGTTTATCTGGATACTTATGCTTTTTGAGCTCTAGATTCGGAATGTCTTATATCTGCCTTTTCCTGTCATCCGGGCAATATATTATAAACATTCGTATCGAAGATACTGTGATATATAGTGATTCCATGAATGGAAAAGTAAAGATGTTCAATGCCGCACGTGGTTTTGGATTTATAACTGGCGAAGACGGAAAAGATGTATATGTGCACAGCACAGCTGTTGAGGGCGGAGCCGCTCTGGCAGTAGGAGACAGCGTAACATACGAGGTCGAAACAAGCGACCGCGGACTGCGCGCAAAAAACGTAAAGAAGGTTTAATTACATCCAAAGAAACCGCGTTCGCGGTTTTTTATATTTTATAACCATTAGCTTCGGCTCTCTTGCTGATATTTATATTTTCTCAGCCAATATCATCTTAGGGGTTATTGAATGAGAATAGGGATACTTGGAACCGGAATTGTAGGCAGTACATTGGGCTCAAAGCTCGCCCAGCTCGGCTACGAGGTCATGATGGGCTCGAGGGCGGCCAACAACGCCAAGGCTGTGGAATGGGCCAAGTCTGCCGGTGCCAAGACCTGCCAGGGAACGTTTGAGGAGGCGGCCAAGTTCGGCGACATTATATTTTTATGCGTGAAGGGGGAGATAGCGCTTGATGTGCTCAGGCTTGCAAAAGCCGATAATTTCAAGGGCAAGACGCTCATCGACGTGTCCAATCCTCTCGACTTTTCGAAAGGGATGCCGCCATCGCTGCTAATATGCAATACAAACTCTTTGGGGGAGGAAGTCCAGAGGGCCCTGCCCGGTGCCAACGTCGTGAAGACCCTGAATATCGTGAGCTCCAGTGTGATGGTTGATCCGATGAGGCCGGGATGGGACGGGACGATGTTCCTGTCCGGAAATGAGGCCAACGCCAAAAAGGAAGCAACAGAGATACTGACCAAATTCGGATGGAAGGATATAATGGACCTTGGGGACATAACGACTGCGCGTGCGACAGAGATGATGCTGCCGATCTGGTTGAGGCTTTACGGCAAGCTGCAGAGCGGGGACATATCATTCAAGCTCGTCAGGAAGCCGCAGGGCTGATGATAGCCGTCTTGACGGGTCTTTGCGGCTCAGATAGCTTTATAAGGGTTAAAGTCGTAAAACAGTATACGTGATTATATGGCAAAATACATGCTGTTATTTATGGGGGAACAGATGGAAGCTCCGCAACCTAACGATCCAAAAGCGATGGAGAGCAGGAAGCAATGGATGGACTGGATGGGAAACCTCAAGCAGAGAGGCGCCCTTGACTCCGGACTGCCCATACAGAATGGCGGGAAGGTAGTCGGGAAGAGATCGTCAGATTACAAGATGAGGAAAAGCGACGTAACCGGATTCCTGATCATAAACGCCGGTTCCATGGAAGAGGCCATGAAGATAGCTAAGGAATCGCCGCACAGGGCAGCAGGCAAGAAGACGGTAATAAGGCCCTGCATGGACATGGAAATGTAGTTTTCTTTTCTCTTTCTTTTTTCTTTTAATTATTTATTATTTATTTGGATAAAACCTAATGCTAGTGCCAACTCGGATCTGGTTCTGCTGCACAAAGCCCGCCTTTGCCTCAAGGACGTAGTTCGCATATGCTGTCGGGGTGTATATTATGCAGTTTGTCTGGTTGCTGTCATAATCTGCGCATGGGGTCGCGTTCGCAATGTAGACTACCATCCCCATTCCTGTAGATTGGCTGTAGTTCAGCCATATCATGTCCAGTTGGCTGTATGTGTCTTTCATCCAGAACGGGTATATGCCCGGTTCTCCGAAGTAGAAAAGGGCGAATGTCCTGTTCGTTACTGTAACATTCATCAGCCCCTGCTCGAGCTGCTGGCTGGTGTGCTCGTATGCGGTTATCTGGTAGGTGCTGTTGTTCACGACAAATGATTGCGGGACATGATCACCCTGGCCGTAGACAAGATAGTAATACGATAACGCCAGTGCGATTGCGGCGATCGCCAGCAGAAGCACGAGGCCCCTTTTGTTTCCCATTCTCATCCCGCTCTTATTTCTTCTTCCTGGAGCCGTTCTCTATCTGGATCTTGACTCCGGCAAGCTCGTTGCCCGCCTTTGTCCTGTACTGCGGCCTCTCCCCTCTCCTCCTGCCCCTGATGACGTATATTGATATTATGACTATTGCGATCCCGAGCGCTGTCGCGATGTATGTTGCGTATCCTGCCAGTATTGCAAGAGGCGAACTGCCCTGTGTTATTACTATCGGTACGGTGTAGGTTGTAGATGCGCCGTTCGCCGATATGGAGAGCGTGAGCAGCATCGTGCCTGTCTGGCCGTCTGTCGATATTATGAAGTTCTGTGTTATGTACTGGTTTGGCGTGGCGTTGAAGAGCGATATCGCGTTCTCGATTTTGGTGCCCTTCGGGCCTACCAGGCTGAAGTTGACCTGGCCCTCGCTGGCTCCGGTATAGAGCGCGTGTATGTATATGTGGTTGGTGGACCTCGTGAAGAACGTGGGCACGGATATGTTGACAACCTTCAGTATCGAGCCGAGCTGCAGCGGCCCCGGCGATGGCACCGCGAGTATGTTCTGTATCCTTGAGAGTGGCGGCTGCTGCGGGTTCTTTATGTTGTAATAGGCGTATGTCGTCGCATTTGGCGCCAGGTAGCCTATGTGCCAGTTTATGGCGTATGAACCGTTCTGCAGCATTATGGTGCTCGGCAGCCCGGATGTGGAAACCTGTGATGCATTTGCCACAAGCGATATCGGCAGGAATGTGGTCAGCGTCGCGTTGCTTATGCTCGAATTGCTCGGGCTTATCACCTGTATCGTCCCCATCGCCAGCTCGCCCATGGTGCTATTGGTGAAGTTGAGCACGCTTATCTGGTTCAGTATGCTCGGCACTCCTGGCGTGGCGTTGAATACCACCAGGCTCAGGAACTCGGTCTGCTTTATGCTCTTGCCGTCGGTCGTGGTGAGCCTCATATTGACAGGTATTACATAGCTCCCTGGTGCCATTCGCGGGCTCGCGGCGAGCCTGAGCTGTGTGGCAACGCTCTGTCCAGACTGCAAGAATATGCTGCTCGTGGAGACGTTTGCCACGCCGGTGAATCCGGTGCCTATTGTTATGTTAATGAACTCCGGCTTGAGCGCCGTGTCCTTCACGCCGAACGGGAATGTGGCGTTGGTTCCCCTTATCAGCATCGTGTATATCGGCACGTCGGTGAATGATATCTGCGGTATCACGGATGCTGCGGTCGGTGCAGATACCCCGTTGGAGCACGACTCGAAGCTGACCGAATGCAGTATCGGGAGATATGATACGTTGAGCAGCTTGATGTATACGGACGTGCCTTTTATCTGGTTCTGCACGCCTGGATACAGGTTGTACGTGGAGCCGTTTATTATCACGCTTGTGAAGTTGGAGGTGATGAAGCTGTCTGTCACTGTTATCCTGTAGCCGTTCAGCAGCATCTCGAAACTGTTCGGGACCGAGACGTTGGTTATGAGCAGGCAGCCGTTGGATAGCACCGCGACTACAGGCTTGAACGAGCCGCCGCCACCGCCACCGCCACCGCCGCCTGTGCCTCCGCCGCCTCCTCCCCCACCCGAGACTGTTATCGAGCTGCTTATGCTGTTGAACAGGAATGGGGTGGTTGGACCATTGTCAGTGACTATCACATTATATGTGAATGTACCGGTAGCGGATGTCACGAACGATATCGTGTTGCTGCCGGGTGCTGATAATATTATAACGTTGGTGCCCTGCTGCGAATTGCCGGACACGTTGAACAGCTCAGCATTGAATTGACCCTGCCCGCCAGTAATGCTTATTGTGAATGTCTCCGTCCCTCCGGCAGTTATGCTGCTTTGCGATGGGCTTATCGTTACGCTTGGCGCAGGGCTGATCGTTGTTATCAATGAGCTGAACAGGGAGTTCGCCGTCGTTGGGTTTGAATCTGTCACTATTACATTTGCCTCTACCGTGTTCCCGACCAGGCTTGCCGGAGGTGTCCAGAAGAATGCGTTTGATGTGCTGCCCACGTTGGTGTAGAGCTGGTTCGCTATGACCGCATTCGTTATGCTGTTTATGATCACCCAGTTGAAAGTGTACGGGCCTGTGCCTCCGGTGAATGAGGTGCTGAACAGCGTGGATTGGCCTATGTCAAGACTTGTGTTCGTCACGGATATGGACGGCGTGTTCGGCGGGGTGTATCCGGCGCTCACAGTTATCACGCTGTTGACGGAGTTTGCGGTAGCAGGGGTTGTTGCACTGTCGGTGACTACCACGTTCGCGTTGTACGTGCCGGCGCTCAATGGCAGATAGGCGAATGTGTTGGTGGCTGAGCTGATTCCAGCATAAAGTGCGCTTGCCTGAACTCCGGCGCTGTTGGATACTATCCAGTTGTAGGTATAGGTGCTGGTTCCGCCCGTTACTATTGCGGTCAAGGTCTGAGAATTGCCCACTATGAAGGAGTTCGATGTCGGAGATATTGCAACAGATAGCGGTGGATTCACCGTTATAGCGCTGTTTGCTGTGTTGAATACGAATGCCGTGGTTGTGCCCTCGTCGTATGAGATTCCGTTGTACTTGAATACGTTTGATGCTGTGGTGCTCGAGACCACGTACGATAATGTGTTTGATCCGCCTACCGACGTTATCAGGACGTTTGATGACTGCTGCGATGCTCCAGTGACGTTGTATAGTTCGATGTTGAAGTTGCTGCCTGTGCCCCCCAGTTCATTGAAGGTCCAGGTCTCTGTCTGGCCTGAATCCAGAACAGCATTGGACGATGATATGGACAGGGTTGCAGCGCTGTTGTATCCTATGGGCGAGTATGCGGAGTTTGCGGATGTTGATGCGGAGTCGGTGACTATCACGTTCGCCTTGAAGGTGTTTGAGGTGTAGAGGTTGGCCGGAGGTGTCCAGAGGAACGCATTCGATGCGCTGCCCACATTGGTATACAGTTGGTTGACAATTGTGGCACCGGTTACGGAGTTGACGATCTGGAAGTTGTAGGTGAATGGTGATGTGCCTCCGGCTGTTGTGGATGTGAACAGTATGCTCTGGCCCTGGTCTATGAATGTGTTGGAGAGAGACAGCGATGCAGCAAGTGTATTCGTGACGGTCACTATGCTGTTGACTGAGTTCGCGGTAGCAGGGGTTGATGCGCTGTCGGTGACTACGACGTTTGCGTATATCGTTCCGGCGCTGACTGTTGTGTACTGGAATGTGTTTGACGTGACAGAATTCCCAACATATAACGCATTTGCGAGTACAGTTCCCGTACCTGTCTCGACTATCCAGTTGTAGGTGTATGTACTGGTTCCCCCTGTTACTGTTGCGGTCCAGGCCTGTGTGACTCCCTGCGTTATTACGTTTGAGGTCGGTGATATCGAGACCGACAATGCTGGGTTGACAGTTATGGCGCTGTTTGCTGTGTTGAATACGAATGCCGTGGTTGTGCCCTCGTCGTATGAGATTCCATTGTACTTGAATACGTTTGATGCTGTGGTGCTCGAGACCACGTAAGATAATGTGTTGCTACCGCCAACAGAGGTTATCAGCACGTTGCTTCCCTGCTGCGATCCGCCAGTTGTGTTGTATAGCTCAGTGTTGAATTTCGGGCCTGTTCCTCCGGACTCTGACAATGTCCAGGTCTCTGTCTGGCCGCTGTCGAGCACGGAGTTGGACGGGCTTATCGCCAGAGACGGTGCGCTGTTGTACCCTATCGCCTGGTATCCTGAGTTTGCAGTGGTTGATAGAGCGTCTGTTATCGTTACGTTCGCTTCAAAGGTGTTCGAGATGTAGAGATTTGCCGCAGGCGTCCATAGGAATGTGTTCGATGCCCCAGATACCGAGGTGTATAGCTGGTTTACCACTATCGCGTTAGTTATTGAATTGACTATAAGGTAGTTGTAGGTGTATGGTCCAGTGCCGCCGTTAGGCTGGGCCGTAAACAGTATGCTCTGTCCCTGGTCTATGAATGTATTGGATAGAGTAAGGCTCGGGCTCAGCGAGCCCTGGTTGATGGTTATGGCTGCCGTGTTAGCCGAGTTTACCGATTCTGAAGGCGTTGCACTGTCTGTCACTAGCACGTTAGCCGAAAATGTATTGCCGACGTCTGCCCCCGGAACAAGCCATACAAATGTGTTAGTTGTCGAGCTTACGCCGCTATACAATGCATAAGTAAGCACCGTGCCTGAGACGCTGTTGAATACTAGGTAATTGTAGGTATACGGACCTGCTCCTCCGGTAACCGTAGCGGTGAATACCTCATACTGGCCGGTGTCAACATTTGGAGTGTTGCTTGGAGTTAGAGTTACAGATGAGA
>CAVZDF010000002.1:0-68753 GCA_963773985.1 uncultured Microcaldota archaeon
ATGAACCGTCTTTTATTAAGCCCTTTCTTATGCCAAACTTGAATTATTGAATACCCAGGCTTATCTTTGCGAACATCTCAAGACGCTAATTCTATTACTTCCTTTTAGCTTGAGCAGTTTACTTTTCTGGTCTATGAGCCTTCTTGCTATAATCTGATGGTGTGCCACTGCAATGTGGGCAACTGTAAGACCATTGTATTCCATCCTGGCCAGCTTATTGTTGTTGAGCACCAATTCGGCTATTCTTTCATGGTTTGATACCGCCTTGAAGAGCAATGGCCTTCCATTGTCATCCGGGAGCATGGCCAGCCTTTTGTCAGCTATGATTGCCAGAGCCCTTTTCTCACTGTTCTGTATGCCTATGCTGAAGCTTGAATACCGATCCAGGTTATAGCCTCTTGCTGCAACCTTTTCATAGTCCATCTAATCACCTACTTATCAAAGCTCCACAAGCTCATAGTGCCATTGAAGAACCTATCAGCCTCCCTATAGCTCTTAGAGCCTTCCTAGCCTTAGAATCCCTTTCCTGAGCCAATTTGCTTATATTAGCCGTATCTCCATGCTTGTAAGCCTTGAGCCATAGCTTATGCTGCTGGTATAGCTCCCTAAAGGCCCTTTTGGACTCTTTTGCCCTTATTCCCATGTACTTGTCTATCGTTGGTGTCTCTACTATCAAATCGCCCAATAGACTATGGAAAGCAGGAATTAAATATTACGACCAGATTTTTAGGAATAGTGGAATCAAAAGCAAATCAAGCAATTACCACTTAATTTCTTCCAATTTCTTTAAGATAATTCTGCCTCGTTCTGAAACAACATACGAATTTACATAGTTGTCACCAACCTTTACTGGTACTGTTTTTATAAGACCAAATTCCTTCATTTTTGAGAGCTTTATAGTGAGAGTTCCTTTGTTTTTGATAACCTTCATAAGGTCATTAAACCTCTTTGGAGATTTTAACTCTCTTAGTATGTCTACCACGTAAGGCTGAAGTATGATATTTCGTACATCGGTCTTAGATTTCATAGTACTTTATGAAGAAACTACGCCTATTTTACTTATCTAAATTCGTACTAAGGTATTATTTAACGTACTTAAGTTCAGACATTTTAAATATTTGTTGATTGATAGTATAGCCGAATGAAAAACAAAATAGGTATTCTACTAGCAATTGTAATTCTACTGGTTTTTATTAATAAATCTAGTGCAACCCAGCTATATGATGAGCAATTAGGTCTATCATTTACTCAAAATTGGACCTCATTAGCATACAACGTTACTGCAGTAGCTCAAAATGACACTTCTGGAATAGGTCCAGTGTACTTATTGAATGGCCGTACCAATAAGGTTATTGGTATCAAGTAGGATTAAGCTATAATTGGTTAATCAACAGTAGCAGTCATGATAACGGATTCTTCATGAATTATGAGGTATTCAAACCTAATGGACTACCTCAATATTCCCAATAAGTGGTGAGGGTGGGGCAACTTCTTTTAATAAATCTATAAATCCTGGAGATAAAGTTTTGTTAAGATTGGCGTTTTTCAAACGGTTATGTAATAATGAGTGCCTATGATTGGAATACCAAGGCGTATGCAACTGAAAGCTTCACATCTTATGGAGCTAATGTGTTTGTAGGAAATCCGTATGATATTGGAACTAATGGAACATTTACAGGGTTAATGACAGAATGGTGGCATCTCTATCCTTATTATGGTGATGAAAAAGAAGTTCAATATATTCCTAAAGGTCAAGGGATGGAAGTGCATGGTTTTGGATTGATGAATTAAGCTGGCAATAGTCCTTGCTACAACAAATCAACTACATTCAGCAATCTTACGTATACTCCAGTATATTTCAATACTAATAATTTATACTCCTTTGGCTATGAAGGAGCAAAAGAATATGCCAATTCATCCTCTTTCATTACTGGTTCTATTCCATTTACAGTTAACAACTTATCAATATCCTCTAATACAGTAAAATCTTTACCAATCCAAACAACACCAATTGAACGTGTTTATCTAGGACATACTGAACAACCGGGCCTTTTACAGTACAATTAGATACATTAAGTAATTCAGGACTTGCAGGAGTTTCAGTCTATGAAGATGGTTTATTACTATATAGAGGAGGAATATTTCCACAGCAAACAGCTACCTTAAACACAAGCTTTGGTAGAATTATTGTCTATATAAACAGCACACAATTAGGTATGTATGTGTACCAAAAATGGGCAAGATGTGAGCTCATAGTTCCTTATGAACAAGTTACAACAGCAAGCACTACAGCATCAACTAGCACAATAATTTACACTTCTACCGTAACTGTTCAAACTACAACTATACAATATACGTCAATACCAGTAACATCAACCTCATATACTACAATTCCATACACTTACACAACTTCAATACTACAACTCAATTCTTCCAATACTAAACCACTTGCGGATACCAGTCTCGGCACCATAGTGATTGTAATAATTCTACTATTTGCTATTTATCTAGCTTATAGATTTATCAAATCAAGAAAATCAAAAAGGTAATAATATGACTAAAAAGAAGCAAACCATAGTAGCTTTAGACGAAGGACAAGTAAAATGGCTTGAAAGTAAGATGGAGGAGGGCTATTCAAAATCGGGCCTTATACGGTACGCTGTAAAGCGACTTATGGAAGAACCAATTAAGAAAGAGATAAAAGAAGCTGAAGTCAGATTGGAAGAAGATACTGAACAAAACACTTCAGATGACAAAAAACCAATCAAAATAGTTCCTATCGAAAAGATACTAGAAATTCTTATAACATTTGGAGAATCTGGTAAGTTTGATAAATACAATATCCCTAACATGCCTGAAGTTATAGAAACTGCAAAACACATGCAAGAAAAATTAAAGGATATAGATCATCTTCATCCTTTGATTGCTTTTGAGGTTGGCAAATTTAAAGGTGAAATGGAAATTAGATTTAGCCAGGCGATTTATGGAAAAGCAGTAAAGATGAGTTCTGAATAATGGTGATTTTTATGATGTTCAAAGATGTACATGGTTTAAGACATTGGAAGGAAGAACCTGATCCTGTGGTGGAATTAGGGAGAATCTGTTATAAGGGTAGTACTGCACACCTGTATCTACCCAAGCGCGTATGCAACAGGTTAAAGCTAGATCGTGAGAAAGATCATACGCTCATAATTGTAGCACATACTGCAAATACACTTTTCTTGATAAAGGACTATGAAGTTGCACGTATGTTGAGACCAAAGATATTAAAAATGAGAAATCCGTTGTTTGCTAACAATAGATATTCCAAGTCTAAGAATAGAATAGAAACTTTTAGATAGATAATTACATATAAAATCTATAATGGTCTTGTAATTTTATATTAGGACCTGCTTCAGATAGTATTTTACCTACTTCTCGTGAAAACCCTAGAGTTATTGGTAGATAAGTTGAAAATGAAGTTGTGTTCCAATTAAGCTTAGTCAATCCTAATATCTCCTCAGCGATTTCTTTGATCTCAGAGTCTCCTTTATGGACTAGCATTATGGGTTGAGGGATACTATTGCCTGGATATGTTCTGATTCTTGGAATGTAACCAGAAGTATATAGTAAATGCATATTATCGGACATGGAGACTAGTGTTCCTCTTAGAACAGGATAAGATCCTTTCCGCATGAATCGATACCCTTTCCTTGAGCTTATGGCTATAAAATCCCTTTTTGCATTTTTTATGGCTTTACTAAAGCCGTTTTCTTCTGCAGAATTAAAGGTTGTAGATTTATGGACTACTACCCTTGCAGGTGCATGCATCGCCCTTGATTCGTATTTACCTATACACTCTTTTAGTAGGTCTTCTGCTTGTTGTTCTGTCAAGTGAGCTTCTTTTGTCCATTTATTTACATAAACATCCGAACCACGAAGAACAAGTCCTTGACCATCGTGAGTGAATATTTGTGCCATTGAAGTTTCAACATTTTGATTGAGTGTTAATTTATCCTTATAAAAAGATATCCCAACATAACATGTATCCTGCCTTAGCTTTGCTAATCTCCATGGTTTACCATTTGCTTTGTAAAACAATGCTGTAGCGAAATTCCATGCAAAAGTAGATGGGTCTTGTCTTTTAGCTTTTTTGCTTTTACTATCGTTTATTACAGCATCATAGTTTAGTATTCTATCAACTGAAGATTCTCTTAAAAGTTGTATTGGCTGGGTATAATTTAACTCATAGATTTGCCTTTCAGAGCATTTCTAAAATCATATCCTTTTGGCGCAGGATCCTTATCATCGACATCTACAGATACACCCGAATCGGAGAGGAATTTTTGGTTAGTTCTTTTAAATTCCCCTATTTCTTTTTCTAGTTTAGTTGCCTTTTGGTTTTTGCACCACGCGTAAATCTAGAAATTCCACAATACAATTCGATATTTTTAGGTAGGCAGCGCAGACACAATAACATTAGGCGGATTATCATCGCTAACGATATTTTTTATTTTCTCAACATAAAGATCAACAGCTGTCCCTATTCTTTCATTTGCATTTCCTATCTTTGTTATCTGATCTATTTCGTTTTGTAGGATTGTCTGTTGTAATGCATCTACTACTTCTATAGTGCACATAAACTTAGTATCTTTGAACGCTGAAAATCAGCGTATAGCCATTTATTACCTGCTCTACAAGGAATTGGTTTTTTAAGCATTTCAATGATTTGTTTAGTTTTCTCTAGCATACTCTTATCTGCCACTAGCGCTATTCTAATAACATCCATGCTCGACTGCTCACCAGGATAGTTGTATGGGCCAAAAAGTACTCAAACCCAACCTTTGATCCTTTTCTTCATTTGAATCTCTAAATACAAGATCCGGCTCTTTAATGTATGTTGCCCTAAAATCATTCATAATCATCACTGCTCTTTCTTCTGGGTGCTTTCTTCTGGCTCAGGCTCCTCCAATTCTAGTCTGCGATCTGTAGAGGGTATATCTCAAACAATATACCAACAGGTAATTTTGAACTAGTAGGTGCTGTAGCTATTTCTAAGTAGTCCATGATCTTAATGCTCTGATCTTCCGTTATTAGTTTTTGTGCCCAAAATCTTACTGTGCTTAGATAGCTGTCATTATATTTATTGTAAGAAAGTCTTGTTATTATGCTACCAACACTTGGATCTGATATGGATTTTTTACCATCACTGGTTATTGCGAATGTTGGTAATATCCTCATATAAAACCTACCTTTTAAATTGACAAATGCAACCTTGAATGCAGGGTGCCAGTATACCCACATACCTAGTTGTTCTGCATACATCCTTGCAGCTACGCTTTTTGTGGATTGTCTATATGGTGATTGCCATTGTTCTGACCTTCGCTCGTCGTTCTCTTTTAATGGATAGAACAGCTTGCCATGATCTGAATCAAAGTAGAATTTTCTGCTTATTGCATAATGTATTAATTCCTTATTGAATAGTTCAAAAATAATCCTGGATTTATCCGTGTCATTCAACCAGGAACTTACAGTGTCGCATTTTACTGTCCCTTTTTCGACTAGACTAGAATAGGAATTATTAGGATCGGCGATATTCTCAAAAGTCACAACCTTATTGTCCCATTCCTTAAATTTGTGATAGAATTCAGGAAATACCCCTTTTTCCTTAAGCAATGCCTTGATTGAATTGTTGTCATATGGTTTTTCAATTCCAGAATAGATATACTCTGGGATTTTCTTAACCTCAAACAAATTACTGAATATTTCTTCATCAATCTCATCTGGTTCACCGCTAAGTACCGACAACCTGTAATTTTCTCTTCTAAGTCTTTTTTCTATGAGAGCAATTTCGGTACTTGAGGGTTTAATGCTTTGAGTCCCCCTTCTATAGAAAAGTTTTCCCACCTCAAAAACAGTTCTTTCATTGCCGTCTGCTTTTAGATATTTACCTTCTTTTATTGGTACTAGTTTTTCATAAGAAGGTGGTATGTAAATGAACCCGAACCGCTTATCAACTCCTTCTATGTTTAGTGTCACCTCCCTGTATAGTAGTTCAATAGGGTTGGTTACATACGAATTAAATTTCTCTTGAAGTGTCGCTTGATCTAATTGAAACTGATCCGATAAACCAATGGGTGTGAATACATTTTTTGTTTTTTCTTGCCAACCGATTAGTATCCAGCCACAGCCATAATTACTAAATGCTAAAATATCTTTGACAATCTCAGGAAAATCGGAACCCTTTGCAATATCAATTGTCAACTTAAAATCCAGGTACGGATTCTCTTTATTCTGACTTTTAAGGAAGCCAATGACGTAATCACTAAGTGGTGCTGAGGATACCTCATTTATCCTTACAGAATCTTTTAGCACTTGGATACCGGTCATTAGCTACACCTAGCTTTAGCTAACTTTTTATGTGCTGAACTGTAGCCTTTATAGCGGATTTGCAAGCTTGGCATATATCCACCTTTTTAGCGTGAATGACCTGAATCACCATCAGGTCAGCTTGAATAGAGTACAGTCGTCGCCCCCAATACTCTCTTTACTAATAGGAACAAGATTATTTATTACTATTGCATATTGTCAAAACAAGGTCAACCTGACTCTTCAAAACTCCCTCGTCAAAGGTGAAGGTTCACCCTCTATTTTAGTATGGTCAGGTCAAATAATCAGGTCAACCCCCTACTCCAGCACAGGTCAACCCGGTAAACAGGTAGTTTTATAGGGATTTACTGAGATAACCGATTGAAATCTTCGGATAAGCGCCAGATCAGCGATTGAAATCTAAGGATAAGCGCCCAAAATCGATTGAAATGGAAGATATAATATAACCCCTCAAATTACGTGCTCCCATCGGGATTTGAACCCGAGTTTCGGCCTTGAGAGGGCCGCGTCCTTGACCGAGCTGGACGATAGGAGCTCTACTATAATTGGGGGCTCCCTATTAAAATAATTAGTATCTTGACCTTCTCATTATCCTGTGCATCCTGGTGCGTATCGCGCTCTCTGTGCCCACCCTCTCTGATATGAGGTCCGCTATGTTCACCTCCGTAGTCCTTGAGAACTCGATTGCCCGGTCTATGAAGTATGCCTTGACGTCTTCGTCCTCCTGGGGCTTTATGTTCCCCTTCTCTATCGCCTTTATCCTCGATTCGAGCCTTGTCATTGACTTGGAGAACCTCTCCACGGTGTCGTATGGCACGCTCTTTATCGCCATGTTTTGCTCGAGGAGTGCCACATGCAGCGCGGACTTGCTTGATTCGTATAAAATCTTGAACGGCAGCTTGTACAATGAATAGTAAAGTCCCTTTATCACATCTTCTTTAGATTGCTTGAGCTCTGCCATTATCGCAGGCACCAGAAGGAGGTTGCTCTCCGGCTTTATCTTCACTTTTCTCTTGGTATTGAACAATTCGATGTACTCTTTCCTCTCATCCTTGCTTATAGTATAGAACAGATCAACGTAGGTATTAAGCGAGGATTCGATCATCTTAGAGTGCACATCCGGGTTCTCCGGATTTGCTGATGGAACCTGTGGCAGGGGCAGCTGGTTGGACTGGCTTGCCGAGAAGTTCAGCGCTGTTGTCATCGTGCTTAGGTCCCTCATGTTCGCGTTCAGCTTATGGGCGTACAGCGCGGCATTGGAGTTCCTCGGCTTGCATACGTACTTGTTGGCGTGCGCTATCGCATACAGCAATGCCTTGAAAGGAAGCGTGTTTGCCCTGTATCTTATCTCCAGTGAGAGCCCTCTGCTCCTAAGCCTAGGCCTTATGGATCTGGTCTTTTCCAAAAGCATCACTAATAGTGAAGGTTATTACGGTTCGTGAAAATTAATGTAGGATACTTTGTATGTTCTAATTAAGTATAAATAGGTATCCTATTTCCTGTTGGCTTTCCTGTTTTCGACCGCTTCCCTTATCGAATATTTGCCCACTACCTTTGCTTTTATCTCCTCTATATTCATCAGCTCATTCTGGACGGCCATGTGCTCTATCTGCTTGAACTTGTTTGCATAGGAATTGTATGCGTTTATGGCAGCTACGTATGCATCCCTTTCATGCGGGTTTTTTATCCCCAATGACTTCGCCGTTGTCCTCTTTTCCGCAAGTCTTATCTCCCTGTTTGGACAGAAAAGCTTGGAGTTGAATGCGGAATTTATTCTTCTCACTATGGGGCTCGCCTCTGTTCTGTCGCTTGCTATGACAACAGGCGTTCCCACCCGGTTTAGCGTATTTATGATCCAGTCAGCCCCGCCGAATGTCTTGTGGTCCTTGAAGACAAGGTTCCCATTCAGGTCTAAGCATGCCATTCCGCATGTCTTGCCAGGGTCTATTCCAGCTATCAGATACATTATACCATTAGCCGTTGAGATGGCTCAACGAGTAGTTTATAGCGTAGTTTATGCTCTGCGGTATTGTGGAGTACCTGCAGTTGATTATCATTGTAGGAGTTGATATTATGTGGTAAAGGTTGGCGAACTGGGCCTGCAGGTTTAGCGTTGTCGTGACGTTGCTCATGCATCCACCGAATTCCGTGAGATTTAGAGAGGATCCCTGCTCGATCTGGTAGAGCGTCTCGTTCTGCAGCGGTATTCCGCTGTACGCCATGCTTAGGTTGGACAGGAAGTTGTGGAAGTTATTTGGCTGCTGCCTTGATGCACACTCCATATATTGGCCCATCAACTGCGTCTGCGTAATACCGAAGCCCTTGTAGAATTGCTGGGAATACCCGCTGAATATGAAAAAGTATGTGACGTTTATGCTGGCGCCGTATTGCTTGGCAACCCTTATGGATTGGTTGAGGGTGTTGATCACTCCAGGGGCGTACGGGTCTGTTACGACGTATACTGGAATCGGTTTGGATGTCCTGCATGTCGGCTCCCCATATATGTTGACTGTCCCCAATGCAACCACGCTGTTGTTAGTTGGGATCGTCGGGCTTAGCGTCTCAAGGAACGAGTTTGCGAGCGTCAGGTTGGAATCGTAGAGCAGCAGCGACATTTTGAATACGGTGTTGTTCAGCAATGGGTCTATGTACGGTATTACCACTATCCATTCCTTGCTCTGGGCAAGATAGCTCACCGTTGACTGGTTGATGAGTGAGAAGTACGGTATCAGCGATAGCGAGGTGTTGACGTTCGAGTATGCCGCTAGTATCCTCTCGGCCGCGGCCAGGGCCTGAGTTGAGTTGTGTACGGTCGAATTGCAGGTAGAGTTGGTTGTTCCGTACTGGCAGTTGGTTATCACGACCCCCTGCTTGAACGTGCTTAGCGCAAATGCAAGGCCCACCAGTATTATCACAAGGGCTATCAGCGCTATGTGCAGATAATCAAGGCCGAGGTTCTTGTTCGCCGGCCTTATTATGAACACTGGCTCCTTCCTGCTTATGCTCTGGGTTTTTGCATCTTTTCTCTTTGCCATATAAACACCTGCGGGCCTGGAGGGATTTTCATGACTTTTGATAGTTCAAAAGTTTATTTTGAACCCTCGACCTTCACCTTAGGGGGGTGCCGCTCTTTCCAAGCTGAGCTACAGGCCCCTGTTTGAACTTCTAAGATATAATTCTAAAAGTATTAATAGCTTCTTTACTGGCCTATTTTGTCTCTCTAGCGACCCAATTTGAATAATCAATGCTTGCAAAGGAGGATGGAAGTGCAACAATTTCCGGGTTATCATAGGAATGTCTTTTCTTTATCTGCTTCTCTAGCTTTTTGTAGATCGTATCCTTTGTTTTTATCAGGATCAAATATTCTCTTGGGGTCGTAATTTTTCCCTTCCACCAGTACTTGCTACTTATCGGCCCTATTGTTTGAATACAGGCGCATAGTCTCTTCTCCAAAAGCAATTTTGACAGCTTTTCGGCATCCTTTTTGCTTTCTACAGTAGTCATAACAACAATGATTTTCATTTTTACATCCTTTCGAGTGCATCTATGCCAAGGAGATCAAGCATGTGTTTGATTGCATTCTTGAAAGATAAGGTAATTGATATTCGAAATACTTTCTCTTCATCAGATTCTGCCTTTAGTATTGGCGAGTTCTCGTAGAACGTTGCAAATGCATGACCCAATTCGTTTATGTATTCTGTTATGACATTTGGCCTAAGTTCGTGGGCTGCCTTTGTCACGACATCTGTTTGTTTTGATAAGAGTTTGACAAGCATGAATTCGCTGTCATTTATCGACTTAACGTTCGCTTTTCTGTTCGTTAATTCTCTTGGCGCCTCATCTATTATCCTTGTAGCCCTTGCGTGCATGTATTGAGCGTAAGGTCCTGAATTGCCCTCGAAATTCAAGGCTTTGTCCCATGAGAATACTATCTTTCTTTCTGGCCCGATTTTTAGGAATTCAAACTTTATTGCTGCAAGAGCAGCGCTCTTGATTACTTTTTTCTCCTCATCCTTCCCGAACTTGAATCTTGAGCTTATGAGTCCCTGCGCTTTGGTTTCTGCTTCCCTTAGAAGGTCATCTGCACTGTACCCGAGCCATGTCCCCTTCCTTCCAGATAATGCACCGGATTCCAACTCAACTTCCCCATATGCAAGATGTTTTATATTGTCCGATTCTTTTATTTTTCCCATTGCCCTGAATACGAGTCTGATAATTGATTGGGGGTGGCTTTGTCTTGCGTCTATTATGTTCACTGCAATGTTTGCGCCTGCAAAATCCATCTTTTTTCCTTCAGGACCTGTAGTGTATAGCGGTTTCCCATTAACCTGCTTTTCCATGAATACAGAATATTTGAATGTGTTTTCTATTATGCCCAATTTCCACATATGGAAAGCTATGTCCTTTGCTATATATGTCGGTGTGCCGTTGCTTCTTATGAGTACTTTTGCATCCTCTTTTAGGCCGTCAAATTCTTTCGGTAGATCTTTTATTTTTGTCAAATCGATTATCGTGCAGTTTGCGTAGTCCCCGGTTTTCGGTACTGTGATGAAACCGTAGTTCTTAAGTAACAAAAATGCCTTTTCAAGAAGATTTTCCTTGACTATGTCGCTTTCCCACACCATCAAGTCCTGAAAGACTGAATATGCTGTTGCTGTTGCATGCTGCGCCATCACGCATCCTATGGCTATTTCCCTTTCCATCTTTGCCTCATATGTGCCATCCTGGCCTATGAGCTCGAGTACTTTGGCTATCCCCGCTTTAACTTCTGGGTCTTCAAGTTGGTCATTTACCTTAACGTATTCTTCACCAAGCCAATGGTCAAACTTCCCGGTTGGCTTGTTGTTTCTGTTAAGATACCACCATGTTGTTTCTGCCATTTGCAAACCAAGATCGTCTATGTAATTCTCCCTTTCCACATCGTAACCCAATGCGGAATATGCATTTGATATTGAATCTCCAAGAAGCGCATTCCTTAGGTGGCCTATGTGCCACGGCTTGTTTGGGTTTACGCTAACGTATTCGATTATTACTCTGCTTTTTGTCCCCCTTTCCAGTGCGTGATCCGTTTTTCTTTCAAGCACAAGTGCCGCAAATGATTTCCTTTCCAGATAGAAGTTTATGAAGCTGCCTTCCACTGTTATTTTCTCTACATGGTTTGCCTTTTGCATCTTCGATGATATCTCCTTCGCAACCGCATTTGGATCCTTCTTGTTTTCCTTTCCTATCCTGAATGATATGGAGCATGATATGTCACCGAAACTCCTTGAGAAGTCTATAGAACTCTCTACATTATCTGTCTTGTAGCCTGCAGATTCTGCGGCTTTTCTTACGCTTTCTGCAAGCTCGGACTTAACTTTTGAATATGCTGATGTTTCCATTGTTGTTACCGTCATTTTTCAATTTATGTAGCTTATCAAATGTTATTCAAAACCCTTTTAAGCTTTCTATTTCATAGATATGAATGAGGATACTTATTATAGGATGCTTATCTGGGTGATAGGATACCAAAAGTCTACAAGGCAAACAACAAGCTCGCGGTCTACATACCTTTTGACGTCATAGCAGCCTTGGGCATAAAGGACGGCGATGATATTGACTTCCTGAGGTACGGTGACAGCACATACCTAATCGCGAAGAAGAACGACATAGTAAAAATGCTTGCCAAGACAAACACAGAGGCGCCAAAGCAGCCAGCAGCAGCAGTCCGCGGTGCATACACCCCGTTCACATCCCCGATCAAGAACATATCGATTGAACCTAACGAACTGGCTGTGCTGAAGAAGCTGGACACGCTTAAATACAATGACAGGACCAACGTTAAAGTTGCGGCCATGCTCAACAGCGAGGAGAAGGCGGTTCTCCAGGTCCTGATCAAGAAGAGCATAATAGTGCCTTTCAGGAAAGGAACCGAGAAGGAGGTCAGGTACAGCATACAGAAGGCGTTCTACGACATGTTCCTTTACAGGAACAAGAGACCAGAGCAGCAGATGGCTGACCCGGTGCAGGTTCCAAAGGCTAAGTTGCAGCAGCAAAAGCCTGCGAGCAGCACAAGACCACCGGCTCCAACAGTGCAGAAGGCATGGGAGCAGAAGCTCACCGGCAGCGAAGGTAGCGAGGCCTACATGAGCATGCTAGAGTCGAAGGGATTCCTAGTTCTAAACAATGAGGCTGAAGCGGCAATAGTGTCCGCATCGCTTGAGGACAGCATAAGGCAGGGGCTTGTTGTGGGCACACGGGCATTCAACAAGAAGTTCTACATAGGGTTAAGGGGATTCATAAACAAGTATGCACTCAAGATACTGAAAGTGATAGACCAGAAAAGCGTCAACATAGATGACATAGCAAAGGAGGCAGGCGTAGAGGAAGACGGCGCAAGGACCATACTATATTTCCTTTCGGAGAGCGGAGATGTAACAGAAGTTAGAAGGGACATATTCAGGGCTGCCTGATTAGTAGATGAAGTGGTCAGCTACCAGTATCACTATCGTGAATATGACAATTACCGCAAGGAGTATCTTTGGGTTTATCCTGGGGCCCTTTGTTGGAGCATCGTAGAAACTTGTTATTCCTGCAGAGCTCTGCGGAGTATATAATCCAGCCATTCTAATCAATATAATATTTTGTGCAAGACTTTAATATCTTTGCTTGTTTATGGTTATACAATCATAGTGATCGGCTTGGCTTACGACAACTACTACAAGAGGGAAACGATGCCTGATATGGAAGATGGTGACAAGAAAAAGGAGGAGATAATCGCGGTCAGCATAGCAGGTCCGCTTGCGTTCTGGGTAGGAATCCTCATAATAGCGGCATTGCTGCAGCTTGCCGCCATACCTTTTGCGAACAGCTACAAGCACACAGCATTCAATGTTTACTTCAACGACTTCGCGAACTACGCAATCTACATACCAGGGATAATCGTCCTTCCGCTCATAGTGTCGCTCTGGATAGGCGACAGAGTAAGCTACCTTGACAGAAAGAAGTCCTTTGTCGCATACAAGGGGCTGGTCAACGCGCTATATACGGCAATAGTCTATACCGTTTCCATATTTATAATCTACATAATAATGCAGTCGCAGAATGTTGGCGTCCTGTCGAGCTTCAACTACATAAAATTTGGGGAATACCTGGTTCTTATACCGATAGCGATAAACATAGTGATGATACCGCTCTTTGCGCTGTTGTCTTCTGCAAGGCGTTATTCCTGAATCCTCTAACGATATAAAGCTGTACCAGAAGGTATATATATTATAATTATGTATAATTAGATTGTGATAATATGTTGAAGATTGAACCAAAGGATAAGAGTGCTGGTGGACTCAATAGGGTTACGCCACTTGGAGGGAATGAAAAAATCCAGCAGAAGCCAAAATCAAGAGTAGTTACACTCTTAAGACAGGGCCTGAGCGCGAGCTGGAAACTTATCAAAGAGCCTTACTTAGAAAGCTTCCATGATTAATTATGCGGCAGTCATTATTTTGCCGCACTGACTATTCTTATTACATCGTTATCTTTGAGTTCGTATTCTTTGCCCAGCCTTCTTTTACTCCTTGCATCTACCGCATAAAGCATGTTTTTCCCTATTTCGGTGTGTATGGAGCTGGCAAGGTCCAGTGCGGTTGAACCCCTTTTCATCAGGATTGCATCGGGAAGCACATTTCCGAAATGATCAGTGTATTTGTTCTCGTCTTCGACAGGGTATACAATTATGTTGTCAAATGACCCAAAGACGATCCTGTTAATGATCTCCTGAACGTTTGTCCCTTTGCTCTTTACGAAATCCGACATGTAGTTTATGGCATTAAGCTGCTCCTTTGTCAGGCTCTGGCTCAATACCTTCAGGCTTCTGGATGAGGGAGAATATTCAACAAGGCCCTGCTTTTCCGCCTTCCTGATCGCCAGCTCTACAGCACTAGAGGATTCGATTACGTTCTTTTCGCCGAATTTCGAGACAAGGATTTTTATTTTTTCTTCAGACCCTTTTACGTCAGATTTGTTTGCGACAATTAGTATCGATTTGCTAGACAGCAGTATGCTTTCGGCAAACCTTTTGATGTCCGAGTCTGACCATCTTATTTTCACCTCGCTAAGTCCGGTACTTGACAATGCTGTCCTTACCTTCTCTTTATCGATCTTCAAACCTGTTAAGACCTCTGCAAGGGCGCTTGCCCCATCTGTCCTTTTTGATATCTGGTCGATGTGCTTCTTTATTATAGAGGCAATCCATTCGACGAGCTCGTTCCTCACCAGCTCAACATCTTTTGATGGATCGCATGAATCGCACGGAGCCCCGTTGGCGTCTGTTTTTCCGCTTGCATCAACTACAAGTATCAATGCATCTGCCGCAGACAGATCGTTTAGGAACTGGTTCCCCATTCCCTTGCCTGCGTGTGCCCCCTCGACAAGACCGGCAACGTCTATTATGTTCACCGGCAGTTTCCTTATCCCGTTTACGCAGAGGGAGTTCCTTGCCTTGCATTTAACTCCCAGTTCCTTCTCTATGCATTCCCTTGTGGCGTAAGTAACTCCGATGTTCGGATTTATTGTGGTAAATGGGTAGTCCGCAATCTCAACGTCGTTCATGGTGAGCGCTGAGAATAGCGTGCTCTTCCCCTTGTTTGGTGCGCCTATAATTCCGATCAGCATAGAAATCATTGAAAATTTATTATTGGAACAGCCTTACCCTTACTACCTTCTTGTCGCCCACCTCCCTCAATGTGTAATAGGCTATGATCAGAGATATTATCAGGACCATTCCTATTACCAATGCCTCTTTTGGAAGCCCTATTAGGAAGGCCATCAATGCAACTATCGCGATTATTGGAAGATACGGATAGAAAGGCGTCTTGAAGCTAGGATTTGATGATTTCCTGCTCCTGAAGTGTATCACGGCAAAGCTCGCCATTAGATAGGAGAACAGGAGGCCAAAGTTGCTTATTGCCGCTATGACATATATGTTCCCTGAAAATAACATTATCACCCCTATGACCGCGGATATGATTATACCATCTGTTGCGGCGTCCCTCTTTTTGTTGTACTGCCTTGCTAGTTTTGGGAGAAGCCTGTCGGTGCCCATCTGGTAGATCGTTCTTGATGAGGTCAGTATGTCAGCAAGAGTGGCGGAGGCTGTTGCTATGAGCGCGCCTATTGTAATTAACAGGAAAATCCAGACCGGTGCGCTTATGCTCTTCAGCGCAAGCGCAAGGGGGTCCGCAGATATAGTATAGGTCTTGGCCGGAAGCAACAGTATCAGGACGAAGACTACCAGTGTGTATAATACTATGCTGATAAGGACCGATGAGATTATGGCCTTTGCTGCGCCCTTTGCGCCGCCGTTTATTCTGTCAATAAGGGAGGATATTGTCTGAAAGCCGGAATAGGCGAAGAATATCACCACGCTTGCGGCGAATATCGCAGATATGGTGCTCTGGGCAGGCTGTATATTTGAAAGATTTACAAATGGAACCTTCGTTGATAGAGCTATGAGGAGGGCAAATGCTATGAATATTACAAGTATTGCAATCTTTATCATTACGAGTATGAAATCGGTCTTTGCTGCGTTTCCTATTCCGAATACGTTCACCAGGGACAATACGAAGATCAAAGCTATGGCAAATGCTATCGGATAACCGACAGCAGCAATTCCAAGCGCGCTTGCAAGATACGACCCAAAACCCAATGCCACTACAGATATCGATGTTGCATAGCTGAAGAAAAGGAGCAATCCCGTTATGAACCCCAATTCGCTGCCGAATGCCTTGTACGCGTAGGAGTACGATGCACCTTTTAGGGTGGGCATCAGGGAACCCAGTTCGCCAAATTCAAATGCCACTATCAATGCAACAATGCCGACAAGGAGGAATGCAATGAGCGCATCGCGGCCTGCCAGCGCTATAGCCGTTCCGCTGAGTACGAATATTCCAGCTCCTATTATGGCGCCAAGGCCTACAGCAGTCGCAACAAGTACGCTAATTTTCTTGTTATTGGCCATTGGAAAACCGTCCAGTATTTATGATATAAATACTAAACCTTATAAAGCCTGAAATAATATTAATAGATTTACTGCAGGGATCGCGGAGCTTGGTCAAACGCGCAAGGTTCAGGGCCTTGTCCCTTAGCGGGTTCGGGAGTTCAAATCTCCCTCCCTGCATTTTATATTAACCAATAAACAGTCAGATGATGATTGACAGCTTGGATGACTACAATATGATTTGACATAACCGCTGATGGCTGTTTTAATCTAGACTGTGATGATTTGGATAAGAAACTTACTCTTATTGGAATTGGGTTTATAGCAGTGGCAATAATCGTCTTTCTTGTTCATGGCCATCCGAATGAGGTTGGTTCCTCTACTTTTCTGCAATCAAATGCCATTTTAAGTTACTTCTACAAGTATTGGTGGACTGAGGACATCGCCGCGCTCATTATAGGAATTGTTGCTGTCCTCAAGGGCACTAGCTGAGCCTGTTGCTTTATTTCAAGAGTTTAATAAAGCGGTCTGGATTTTGAGGAGTTATCAGATAGTTTTTCCCGTTCTTGGTTTTCATTAAAATCCCGTCTGACATATTTGTCATTACTACTTTTGTCCATCCTACTGTAGGTATGTAGAACATTCCTGAATGTAGGCCTGCTCCGTATCCTCTGATCATGAACGGGATCCTTGTTCGTTCAGTTTTAGTTATGTCTTTTGTCCTTATGTTGATGACAGCAAAGATCGCTCTGGAATATAGCTTGCCGTTGTCTACTGTATACCTTGTTCTATAGATGCTGTAAGGTACTGTGCATAATATGCCAGTAATTACTATTCCTAAAAGACAGAAACTCTCAAATCCTGCTGTCGATTTAAAAGGTATCGTAAGCGCCAATGTGGTGAAGAGACCTGCGATGAAAAGGACTAAAATCAGGTATACACCTGCTATCCATTTGCTGATTCTTGGTTTGTTTTCCATATTTATCACTAATTATTCTATCCTGAAGCTGCCTACGGGAAGCTGCCTCATTATTGTATCTATGTCATTGTATTCAAGCTTTGCCATGATCTTCTTTGCAGCGTCTGACTTCTTGAAGTTTCCCTGGCTTACCTTTGCGTACCTCATGCCTTCCTCCTTTATTTTGCTGAAGGTGGCTTCTGGTACTGTGATAAGCCTGTCCCCCCTGATGAACATGATGAGCTTCAGCTGCATGCTCCTGTACCAATCCCTCTCCCCGCTCAGCAGGAAGCTTCCGGTTCCGAGGGATCCCTTGCTGCTCGACTTGCTTACCTGCTTCCTTTCCATTGCGTATACGTCAACTGTTCTCAATCCCTCTTTCCATGCGCTTGAATAGCAGGCGGCAAACTCCGCCACCTCGCTCCTTACCTCTCTTGTTGCGGTTGTCCCGTTCTTGAGTATTACAACCGATGCCCCAAAGATATCCGCATGAATGAACAGGTCCTTCTCCTCAAAGTGCTTTGAGTTCAGGAGCTCGTTCTGGTGGGCATCCCTGCCCCCTATCGCCAGCATGTTGTTGCTCGTGTAGAACCAGTGGAAAACCTCGTACCACTCTTTCTTCATCGTCTTTATGATTCGGCGTTCCGGTTGCTTCGTTGCATTTGCCTTTGCCTCAGAAAGCTTGTCCTGCAGTTCTTTTACAGCTTTTTCTGCCCCTTCCTTCTTTAAAATCAGCTTCTTTGACCTTTTGTAGTAATCGTTTGCGTTATCCTGCGCCGACTTGGTGAAGTCAATCTCAATCTCCATGATCATATCAGCGTAAGAGAGCCAGTTATAACTAGCGAGATTATCAGGGCCATTATGAATCCTATCGTGCCTATGAGCAGTATGCCGAATATTATCAGCTTGGCCGACCTTTCGAACTCGTCCCTGTTGGGCTTGTAGCTTATAGCCATGACGTGCTTTGAGTTGTCTATGAACTTCTTGAACGTCGCATTTATATCCATTGGAACACTATTGTGCGCTTAAGACTTTATACGCATAGATTAAATAATAGGTACAGGATATTTATATTGCTTTTTGTTTGTGGTCATAATGGTCAGATACAAGGGAATAGTCATACATTTCGGGGAGATATGGCTAAAGGGCAGGAATAGGGGCACTTTCATAAGAAGGCTCTACAGCAATATAGGGATTGCTCTGAGGGACGAGAAATACGAGAGGCTGGAAGACCATAGGGACAGGTTCTTCCTGGTATTCAACAAGGGCTCGAATATTGCTTCGATAGAGAAGAAGCTATCAAGAGTCTTTGGCATCGCCAGGTTTTCTCCAGTAGTGATAGCCAAAAACAATGTCGAGGACATACTCAAGACTGCAAACAAGGTGCTGGGAAAAGGCGATAAAGTAAGGATAGTCCCCCACAGGTCTGTAAAGAACCTCGACTTCAATTCGTCGGAGCTGGTGACCTATTTCATAAAGAACACAAAAAAGCTAAATTTCAAGATTGACAAAAATGCGGAAAACGACCTTTACATAAATGCCGCAAAAGATTTCGCATTTCTTTATACTGAAAAAATTGCGGGTGCTGGTGGCCTACCAGTAGGATCTTCCGGGAGTGCGGTTGTTCTGCTCTCTGGCGGTATAGACTCTCCGGTTGCTACCTTCTATGCGATGAAGAGGGGACTCCGGCCGATATACATGCACGTGCACGCATTTCCAAGCAATGAGGACAAAAAACTTTCAAAGATAAAGGAACTTGCTAAGATACTTTCAAGTTATTCTGCAGATTCAAAAATATATTTCATGCCAGGGCATATATTCCAGTCTGCTGCGCTTAAGATCCCGAGAAAATACGAACTTGTTCTTTTCAAACTTTTCTTATACCGGCTTGCGGAGGAGGTAGCAAAGAAAGAAACTGCTGACTGCATGGTTGGGGGCGAAAGTCTTGGACAGGTGGCGTCCCAGACGGTTAGGAACCTGACAGCCTCACAACAGGGAATAAGATACTTCATAATGAGGCCCTTGATAGGATTCGACAAGCAGGAGATAATAAACATGGCGAAGGTGATAGGCACTTTTGATACCTCTGTAAAAGAATACAAGGACGTATGTTCAATTTCAGCAAGGAACCCGGCAACTGGTAGCAACCCCGCAACCGTGATTAAGTTTTGGAAGAAGGCATCGATGGATTCCGCAGTAAAAATGACGCTTAAGAAGATGTCAGTAATCAATGAGTGATGTATCTCATTGTGTCCTGGAAACTTTTTTCTACAGAATAGGTCTTTGAGAAATAGTGGAGTATGTTCCTGACGTCTCTCTCGAGAAACATTTCTGCGTTGGGGTGCTTCAGCACTACGGCCTGCCCCAAGTCTATCAGATATGGTTTTCCTTCGTGCACAAGTATGTTGTATTCGCTAAGGTCGGCGTGGACCAGCTCCTTCTTGTACAAAGCCTTAATCTGGTCTATTATCAACTCGAGGAATTTTTTGGGCTCTTGGAGCAGTGCATACCTAAGTTGCGGCGCAGGCACACCCTCATCGTTGCCTATGAACTCCATCGCGAGTATGCTGCCGTTCGCCATGTAGGGCTTTGGGGCCAGGACACCAGCAGATTGTGCTATCCTCAGGTTGCCCATCTCCTTCCTGCACCATATCGGTATTATGGTTGCCTTGCTGAGCCTCATCTTTACGAATCTCGAGTCGCCGATTATGTAGTCAGACATCTTTATGAAAGATGTCGTCTCTATCCTGAAGAACTTCACTGCGACGAATTTAACATCCTTTACATCCTCTGCTTTGCCGGGCTGTGCTACGTAGACATCAGCCTCCTTGCCCTTCGCTATCATGAAGTTTAGCTTATCTATGATTCCCTTGTTGTAGAACTTGCTAAGCAGCATCATTGTCTTAGTGTCGAATATTCCGGAGTCTATCTTGTTCTGCTCATGGAGTGCGTATCTTTCCTTTGTGGGTTCCTTCCTCCTGCCCACTCTCCTTGCCATAGGATTAGATTCTGCTTCAAAGCTTTAAGGCTTATTCTTTTGAGAGTGCCTTCTCTACTTGATATCATCAAGTCCTATTGCTTTATCAAGTCCGGTAAGTAAAGAGAAATTTGTGCCTTTAAGTTTTGCAAAGCTAAAATTAGCATCATCTACGCGGCACCAGACTAATTTTGCGTCCCTAAGGTCTGCGCCCCTTAGGTCTGTTTTCATAAGCACCGAGTCGTTTAGATTTGTATCTCTTAAATCTGCCTTAAATAATCTGGCCTCTCTGAAAAATGCGCATGATAGGTTTGCGCCTCTAAGGTCGGCATAGCTAAGGTCTGCGCCCTCAAAGTTTGGTATTATGTAATTCGATAGGCTTTTGTGGCCGAAAAAATCTAATTTTGAGAGATTTATGTGCTTAAGGTCCCTATGGCTTAAGTCAACAGCCATCTTCCTTTTTTTCGCCTCATTTATTAAGGCGATTATGTCCTCTCTGGTTAATTTCTTTGTTTTATCCTTGAATGCTAGGCGAGGTATAGATGTACTCGAAAATGCGCTCTTCTCCTGCGTTACCTCAAAATCAGGCGAACTTGAACTACTTAATCTTTTGGTAGTTGACATATTTCTTATTATTAAAGTCTGAGATATATAAATCTTGCTTCGGACTTGATGCAAATTTGAAAGTCTTATTATCCCTGTTATGGGTACTCCTTTTAAACTTTACTTCCAGATATATTACAGGATGTAAGGACTGTTTTGGCTAGATGCCATAATGCTTATCCATCCTTTCTTTTATGATATAAACTTTGGCACTGGTCTTAATGAAAAATATATACGAGAGCAAGCACTACAAGCTGTACATACTCATACCTGTGGCTATGCTTTTCATCGCGCTCTTTTTCATACCGAAGATACAGCTGGACTCATCGCTAAAGGGGGGAGTCAGCGTGCAGCTGGTAACCAACTCGACGATAGACATACGCAACCTCACAACCCTCGTAAATGCAAAAGTGGAGGGGGCGCAGGCCAGCGTGTCTAGATCGCCTGGAGGCCTTTCAATAACAATGGCTGCAAATTCCAGCATCGCTTCTGCCGAGACAAACCTTCTTGAGTTCTATACCGCATACGGAAACTATACCTCATCATCGCTGAACCTATCATCTTATCAGCAGGCGCTGACAACACAGCCAAACAATGCCACCCTGAACGGGCTTATTGCCTCAGCAAAACAGGTGCAGCAGAAGTCCATAGCGCAGTTCAACGCATCGCTTGCGAGCGAGCTTAATTATCTAAAGCCATTCGTAGGAACGGTAACTTACAACCCGTCAAACTATGCAAATCTGCAGAACGTTGCCCAGAACAGCTATTCAAACGCCTCTCTCATATACCAGAACAGGATAATAACAACATTAAGGGGCATACTGCCGTTCTCGTCCTATTCCTATAACGACGTAACCCCGACTCTCGGAGCATTCTTCCTGAGCGAGATGATATCGATCATAATCGCAGCGTTCATACTCGTGGCAATAGTCGTATTCGTGATATTCAGGACGCCGGTTCCCGCTTTTGCCGTAGTCTTCGGAGCCGCAAACGACATAATCGTGGCCCTTGGTGCAATGGGGATATTCGGCATCCCTCTCGGAGTGGCATCCGTAGGTGGTCTCCTCATGCTCATAGGATTTGCGATCGACACCGACGTGCTCTCTGCCATAAGGATAATAAAAAGGACTGAAGGAACTCCAGAAGGAAGAGCCTGGTCCTCATTCAAAACGGGTACAACCATGACAATAACTGCGCTCATATCATTCTCCGTCTTATTCGCCGTTTCCTATTTTGCTTTCATACCAACATATCTTGAGATATCAGGAGTAGTGCTCGTGGGACTTGTAGGGGACATAATAACGACATGGCTTGCGGACGTGCCGATGGTACTATGGTACAAGAAAAACAAGGAGGTGCACACCAAATGAGCAGCGGACAACACAGCATACAAGGCTATCTGAAGGACAGGAGAATATTGCCGCTTATAATCATAGTTGCCGCACTGATCATACTTGACATCCATTACGGGATTCACTTCGGAATAGAGTTTGTGGGAGGCACGCAGATACCGATAACGCTTGAGCACTCGGTAAACGTCACTGCGATGAGCGCGCTCATATCTGCACTGCAGCAGCGTGTATCGACATTCGGTTTGAAGCAGATAACAGTGGAAGGGGTAGGGGATTCACACGTATACCTTACGATACCGTCCGTCTCTCCAACGGAAATAAACCAGACGATAAACATAATACAGAGCCAGGGCAAGTTCGATGGGGTGGTGAACGGAAAGGAGGCGATAAACGGAACAGACATACTCAAGGGAAGCATAGGGCAACTGAACCCGATCACCTCAAACAATACAGTGACATGGACAGTAACATTCTTCGTGACGCAACCGGCAGCGGTGCAATTCTCAAAGGTGGTATTCGGACAGGGAAACCAGCCGCTCTATATGTTCCTTGACAGGCCGGAATCTACAGTGATACTGGTAAACAGTACAAATATAGGGAACAACACAGTAGGGCTCACATCGGCTCAGGCACTTACAGCAATGCAGAACGCACTCAGGTTCGGGAACCAGACAATACAGGTATTAGGCGTAACAAACTCAAATTCAAGCATAAGCGGGGCGGAGAAGTTCCTCTCAGCAAACAGGGGCAAGTACAGGCAGGTGATAATGAATGTCAACCTGTATAAGGCGCTGATAAACTTTGTGCAGTCGAACAACTACACCGTGAAACTGGAGAGCAAGGCGAATATGACTCCGCAGTACACCAGGGTATCAATCAACCAGAGCATAGTCCAATCGTGGCCGATTGTGGGGCTTCTGTCATCGCCTTTGCTGACCCCGTCCATAACAAACGGAACTACAAGCGACAGCTACCAAATATCAGGGGCATCCCCAAGCTCGACGGTGCAGGGCGAACTGAATTTCGCGAAGAATCAGACTAAGACAATCGCAAGCATACTTAACGGGGGGGCTTTGCCGGTAGCGATAATAGCGGGAACTCCAACAACGATACCGGCGACGCTGGGCCAGAGATTCCTTTATCTTAGCGGTTTGACCGGATTAATTGCGATAGCCCTGGTATCGCTCTTCATTGTGATAAGGTACAAACGCGTATTCCTTGTTGCGCCCATACTGATTACCACGCTTGTCGAGCTTTTCATAATAGTATCAATAATCGGTCTTGTAGGGACGATAGACCTTGCTGCAGTTGCGGGAATGATCGCGGTTGTAGGCACGGGTGTTGACGCGCAGATAATAATAACGGACGAGATGCTGGGTCACGGAGAGGGAAATGCGTCAGCGAAGATCGTTCTTGGAAACGCATTCAACATAATATGGACCGATGCGATACTTCTCATAATCGCGATGCTGCCTTTGTTCTTCTCCACCTCGCTGGTCACGGTAGTCGGTTTCTCCGAATCAACGATAATAGGCGCGCTCCTGGGAATACTTGTAACAAGGCCTGCATACAGCGCGATACTGAGCAGGCACTACTCTTCTTGAGGTTTTCTTATGACAATATACTGCCCACTTTGCAACAAATCTAGCGACGACATAAGGTTCGTGGGCAACTTCTGCGAAGAATGCGTAATAAAGAAGCTGGAAAAGAATTTGCCAAGCGTCGTAACAATATACCAGTGCAGATGGTGCAGGAGGATAAAGGAGGGCAAGACATTTTCCCATATAAGCAAAAAAGCGCTGGCCAGAGCCGCAAAGCTGGAATTGAAGCTAAAGGAGGAAGTGAAGGTAAAGGATTACAAGTATGAGGATTTCATAGACGCCGCGTTGGTGTTTGATGTGGATGGCGAAAAGGTAATAGTGCCCAGAAAGCTTGAATTCAAGATAGCGCACGAGACATGCCAGAGATGCTACCAGATAAGCTCCGGGTATTATGAAAGCGTGGTCCAGCTTAGGGGAGACAAACAGAGGATAGAGAACCTTATCGCGAAGATAACAAAATACGTGCAGAGGAGAGGCGGCTTCATAGCAAAAATCGACAACGTTGATAATGGCAAGGACCTGTACATAAGCGACAAGCTGATGACCACGGCCTTCTTCAAGGACTACGACATCAAGCCCGTAAGGTCATTCAGGCTATACGGTATGAAGATGGGAAGGAAGCTCTACCGCAACACATATGCATTGAAGTTTGACCCGCCGCAGGATGTCCCAAACAGGTTCACGAAATACCAGAAGAAGGATTAAGTTGCCCTCTCCAAATTAGTTTTGCTTTCATCCCCCCATAGTTCAAAAAAGATTCTGCCACTTTTGCTTCTTTGTAACTTATATTCCAAAGTAGTTTTATTTCCTTCTCGTCTTTTATTGAATCTTCGGTGGTAAAGGCGCCAGTTAGCCCGTCCCCTTCTTGACCGACAAATACATCTATTTCTTCGCCATCTTCACCGATGGTATCCTTTATGTAGCCATAATCAAGAGGGTAAATTCTATGTTTATATTTTTGGTGAGGTTTTCCTTTCGGCCTGTCTATTTCAATCCCATTTTTCTTTATTAATTCTTCAAATCTATGCCAATCAAGATCCATTCAATCAGTATTAAATTTCAATAATAAGTTTAATTTTCAGACATCGGCAGATATTAATCTAATTGGGCTAGCAGTTAAGTTGATTTTATATATACGCAAGGGACTGCAGGGTTTGATGGACAGTAGTTCTGCGCGCTAACGTTCACAAGATATGTGCCTGTCTGTGCCAATTGCTCGATGTATCCGCTGACATTCACTGGCGTGTATGCCGTAACATAGCTTGCTCCAGCATTTGTACTGACTATGAATATTATTTCGTGGCCTACGCCGTTTGTCTGGTTGCCAACGAATATGTTCTGGACGTTTGGAGGAACCTGCATAAGGACAAGCTGCCTCGCCGGGAATCCCTGCGAGCCTATCTCGGTTGCTATGTCTGCAAGCTTTGTTGCTGCCCCCTGTGCCTCAGTTGTCGATAGGGTCGATGTTGAGTTTGACACCTGTATGAATGCAAGCACCACTATCGGGAGCAGTATTATCAGTCCGAACGAGAGCGTTACAAGGAGCTCGAGGCTCGACTGCGCCTTTGTCTTCCTTTGCAGCAGTGGTCTCAATCCATCCATCACATTTCCTCTCTCAGGGTGTTTACCTTCCTGTGGCTCAGTATGCTCTCCTTCTCCTTTATCACATGGCGCTTCAGCTTCTTGATGAGGTCAGTGAGCGCGTCCTCGAACAGGTACTCGTTGCTGTGCATGCTTATTATCCCGTGCCTTCCCAGCGAGAGCCTTATCTGCATCTCGTAGAACTTAGACTGCTTCCTCTTCACCTTGAGTGTTATGTAATCAACATCTATGCCGCTGAACTTCTCGATGTAATCGGCGAATGCCTTGAGCTCCTCTCTCGCTGCATCCTCGTATTGGTAGGTGTTCTCATCGAACCCTGACATGAACACCTTGCTGGGCTCTACCCTCTGCCTTGCCAATATGCTCTCGAATACGTCTGTTATTGTTATAATCCCTATCGGATCTCTTTTCTTCATTACGACGAGCGATGAGATCTTATTCTCGATCATATCCCTGACCGCCTCAGAAACAGGTCTGTTGTATTCTATTGACATGGTATTTGATTCCATGATGCTGCTTATCGCAACATTTGAGGGAGCCGAATCCTTGCCCTGTGGAAGCCTCTCCGCATCCTTTGTGTATTTCTTGAATATGTCGTAATTCGTTATCAGCCCCGCGAACCTGCTGTTCTGGATTACTACCAACCTGTTTACCTTCCTTTCGCGCATGGTTGCCTTTGCCTGGGCTACGCTTGCCTTTGCGTCTATGGCCAATACTGGAGTGGTCATCGCCTCGTTGATCCTCATGTCCTGTAGTATGTTGAGGGAGAGCAGCATTTTCAGGAGAGTCCTTCTCTCCAACACGCCGGTTATCTTGTTACCGCTCGAGTATGGGAGGGCCTGCACGCCAGATTTGTAGAAATAATTCACTAGATCGTATATGGATGTGCTGTCCATAACCTTGGGCGCCTTCACACTGAAGCTCGCCACCTTCTCGTTAGGCGAAAGCTTAAGTCCCCTGTTCGCCCTGTATATTGTTCGCCTATCAACAAGCCCGTAATAGTCCTTCTCCTTAGTTATTATTATCGCGGAATATTTTTTCAGATAAGGGCTTACTTTTGACATTGGTGTCTTGTAATCCAGGTTTAGCGTGTCTGATATTAGCTCTTTTGGTATGTTTTGCAGTCTCTCCATGATATCATCATCGTAAGTATAAATCAGAAAATATATAATAGTGTAGCTGGGCGCTTTATGCCGCTGAATACGATGCATTGCGAAAAGGCTAAAAGCACCTAAATCCAACTAGATAGCGGGCCAGGATGGCAGATCGGCTATGCGGCCGCCTGCAGAGCGGCACAGGGGGATTCGACACCCTTAAGGCGAAATTTCCCCTCCTGGCTCATGATGCTTTTCGATGTACCAGAATCATTTTAAACCTGAACTGCTTATTCTGAAATATGGCAAAGGCAACAAAAAAGGCAAAAGTATTCGGGTACGAGCTATTGCTGGACTGCTATGGTTGCAGGCGCCATACGTGCGGTGATTTGGAACACTGCTATCATTACCTTGACAGCCTGGTGGCTTTTATAAAAATGAAGAAGCAGGAACCTCCCTCAATCTTCAGGACTGACAGAAAATCCTTCCCTGATAAAGCGGGTTTGAGCGGTTGGGTCCCGCTGGCAGATTCATCTATAGTGATACATACGCTCGAAAAAAATAATTTCATAAGCATTGACGTCTACAGCTGCAAGGAGTTTGACCCGAAAAAGGTCATCGCCTTCACTAAAGAGCATTTCGGCCCCAAGAAGATCGAAAAGCAGTTCATACTGCGCGGGAAACACTACTTTGATGCTTACGCTAAAAAGAGGTAAAATAAGTGGATACGCTAGGCGTAATTCGCAAGAATTACGGGCTTATTTCTTAGACGCAGATTTCTGTCCGTATCCAGAATAGCGCTTTGCATAGTCGGTTATTACAGGTATCTTTATGTCCTTGCCGTTGTATCCCTCAAACCCTACATAAAGCCCGTACAGCCAGACCAAGAGGTTCAACAGAGAGCCTATGATTCCAAGGCCGAAGAAGAACAGCAGACCGAAAAGCACCCATATGATTATTGAGATTACCCCAAGGAATATTGCCTGCATGGCGTGCATCTTGAGCCTTTGGTCCTGCTCACCCTTTATTATGAGCACAAAGAACCCTGTTATGAATGATAGAACGTATGCGATTATATACCATATTTTATCGTCTGCCACTGCATTGGAGTTTGTAGCCATAAAATGACCTAGATTTGTTAAACTGAATGGCTATTTATACCTTGTGCAGATTCTGGACAAAAAGCTTAAATATGGTCCTGGGAAGATTATAGCTTACTCTAGGTAATTTTATGGGAAATACAACAGCAACAAGGCAGGCAATTGGAAAGGTTGGCACTGGACAGGTGATAGAGCGGTTCAAGATAGAGGAGCTGAATTTCAGGCAAGAGAAACTGCCGGCTGATGAGCATTTAAATGTAGAGATTTGGGAGTTGTCCACGCTCTCAAGCCAGGGCACCCTAAAGGCCAGGTACATGTCGAGGGACAACTGCCTTTCGGTATACCACCTAGAGCTAGAAAGTGGATCAAATGGGAAGGAGCTGAGCGCTCGCTTAATACGGGAATCGGGGATTGATAGGGCTATGAGCTATCTGGCTGGAAGAAAGAGCAAGGGATTGGAGACGTCCAAGTCCTTGATACAGTCAAAGCCGTGGACCGCAGAGATATTTGGGGAGCCGCTGGAATCCAAGCTAAGAAAGGACGAAGACAGGGCGCCCTACTTTGTAAAATAGATTTTATTATACATCAAGGACCACGCTTGCATATGTCCCGTCTTTTTTCTTTTTTATCCACAGGTTGTACCTTGCGACACCTTTGACATCAAGTTTTATTGCCCTGTCTTCCTTGGCCTTGGCGCATATCCTTGCATTTATCCTGCAGGACCCATTTGATTCGTTTATTTTCAGGTCCGAGACCTTGTAGGCGAACAGTCCCTTCGAATCTGTCATCGAAAGGGTATCCTGAAGCGTGTACCATAGCAGGTCCTCGATGTTCTTTGCCTTGTCCTTGATATTTATGAAAACGTTCGCCGATTTTGAGTTTGAGACCCTGCTCTTATATGAAATGGTGTCGAACATCGCCATGAGCGCGTTGGTGAAGCATTCTTCCACGTCCTTGCCATGGGCTATGTACTCCACGTCGGCCATGTGGTTTACATACTTAAACGGCTTTCTGGCACCCATGCGCTCACGATTGCGATAATTTCTAACATTGTATGATTTATAGTCTGTTTCTTAATAATTAGCGTTAAATCTTTAATTAGTCCAATGACGAAAAGAGTAACTACTGAAACGTGATGAAGCCCATCTCGGCTGAGGACTTTTATATTAAGGTGCACCATGGGGAACAAAAGGGCAAAGATACTAGGGATTGCAATCATATTCGTTGCCTTCCTTATAACTGCATTCGGCTCTTTGGCGGTAACGAACCTGAGCATACTTGATACGGACGCGAGCACCTACGTGATAGTAGTAATGCTGATGCTTTTTGTGTTCATATGCTTCTCCGCGAAGGAGGACCTAAATTTTGAGTACAAAAAGAGGAACATACTTTATTCTGCGTTGGTGTTCCTCATCTATCTGCTGCTCTTATCATATCTGAGAGTCACATTATCATCGGCGTTTCTCTCGTACAGGATTGATGCACTGCTGTTGCCGCTGCCGCTGTTCTCGTTTATAATGCTCGTATTTGGCACTTCTGGGGCAAAGAGGCTCTGGCCTTTGATAATATATGCCGCTTTCGCATCCCCGCTTATTCTGATGCCTCTTTTGAACCTGAACAGCGCATTTGCGAGCCTGAATGCGGTGTTTGTCTATGATCTAATCAAGGGGATAGGCGTACCTGTTTCAAAAGTGGGTTTGACAATAAGCTCTGTTGTTGGCTCCGGGATAACGATATCGACTACATGCGTATCAATAGGGACATTCGTTGCTTTCATCATGTTCCTGCTCCCGTTGGCATATCTTTATGAGGGAGAACCGAAAGACAAGATATATTGGGTGCTCTCTGGAGTCATACTCATACTGTTCCTGAACCTGGTAAGAATGGTATCTATATCTTTGGTCTGGGTATTCTTCGGGATAAGCAATGCGGTCAATATATTTCATGCCTTCGCTGGGCAGCTCCTCTTCTACATAGCGATAATCATTATGGTTCTAATCGCATACAAATACGGACTTGAGATAAAAAGATCAAAGAAAAGCGGAATAAAAGCTAGGAGAGTTCATGATGCTATAGATAAGCGTGCTATAATCCCGATTATAGTTGCACTGGCATTTGCTCTTGTTGCGCTTGGATTTAACTCCGGCTACACAAACTCGGTATATGCACCTGCCATATTATTCTCCAAGAACTCCACGATAAATCAGATAGTGTTGAACCAGATGGTACTTGCAAGCCTTGAAAAAGCGGAAAACAATATATTGATCCTCGGCGCGACGCCACAGGGAGAGCTATTCCTGTTGAGGAACGGATCCAACGTTAACAATTCGGTATACCTGGTCACTAATGTCTCAATCGGGCCGGTCGCAAATAATATCAGGATAGGCTACCTGCCAATAGGCAAACCCAATTCTTATCTGTTGAGGGACGGGATAACAATCACAACGCAGACCGCCTATTCTGAGAATGGCACTTTCGAACTGAATTATTTCGCGTTGCCCTACAACCTTAGCGGCAGCTGGGTTACTGTCAACTACATGCTTTTCAGCAATGTGAACGTAACGTCCCTGCCAGATTGTGCACTTATGGATTATAAGTCAGTTGGTTATTCAAATTATATCGAGTCGTGGATTTATGGTCAGGGTTACACCGACAAGGGACTGATGTGCCAAAGCTATCTTATAGCCTCTTCTGGATAAACTGGTAATTACATGGATAAAACTACGGAGATGCGAGCACTTAATTTTGAATACAACAGATTGCCAAAAAAGCAGAGCAATTGGTCACTGAGCAATAGATTCGTCCCTGGAGACGGCCCTCTGGACGCGAAGGTCATGTTCATCGGGCAGGCTCCCGGCAGAAACGAGGACCTAGAGAGGAAACCTTTCATAGGAACAAGCGGAAAGTTCCTAACCAGGCTGATTAACATCGCAGGTCTGGATAGAAAGGATGTTTACATCTGCAGCGTCGTGCAGTTCTTCCCACCAAAAAATAGGATACCAACAGACGATGAGATAGAACTCTGCAAGGATTTCCTTTTTAGGCAAATGGAAATAGTAAATCCAAAGGTCGTTATACTTCTTGGGGCGGTTGCCTGCAAGACTGTGCTCAAAATGAAGGAGGTATCAAAAATCCGCGGGACTGTAGTCAAAAAAGATCAGCGCACTTATTTCGTGAGCATGCATCCCGCAGCCGCGGTAAGAATAAGGACCAAGATACCGCTGATGGAAAGCGACTTCAAGAAATTGAACGGAATTATAAAAAGAGAACTGAAATAGCTACTTTCCTCTCTTTTCCATAGGGAAGAGTATTACCTCCTTTATTGAATTCTTGTCAGTGAGCAGCATAACAAGCCTATCTATTCCCAATCCCAGGCCGCCAGTTGGTGGCATTCCCTGCTCCATCGCCTCTACGAAGTCCATGTCGACAGGCTCCGCATCCTTATCTCCTGCTTTGGCCTTCTTCGCCTCCTCATCGAAGTTTTCTTTCTGTATTATAGGATTCTGAAGCTCGGAATACGAATTTGCAAGCTCTACTCCGTCAATATAAAGTTCAAATCTTTCCGCAAGAAGCGGATTTCCGCGCTTTGGCCTTGTCAATGGGGAAGTGATCCTTGGGAAGTCAATCACAAAGGTAGGCTGGACGAGTTCCGGTTGTATCAGTACCTCGACAAGTTTGTTGTAGGCGTGAGCCCTGTTCCTCTTTCCCTTCTCAAACCTAATTTTGTGCTTCTCTGCCAGCTCGAAGAGCCCCTCGTCGCTCAGCTTGAGTATGTCCTTTCCTGTTTTTTCCTTAATGCTGTCAACGAAGCTTACCCTCTTGAACGGCGCCTTGAAGCTTATCTTCCTGCCTTGATATGTTATCTCGTGGGTGCCCAAGAGCTCCTTTGCCACATGGTTCAGCAGTTCCTCTGTCAGCTTCATCATGTCATTGTAATCAGCATAAGCCTGGTACCATTCTATCATCGTGAACTCGGGGCTGTGAGTAGTGTCTATGTCCTCGTTCCTGAAGTCCCTGCATATCTCATACACCTTGTCGAATCCTCCGATTATCAGTCTTTTGAGGTAGAGTTCGTCAGCTATCCTTAGGTAATGCTCCTCGTTGAGCGTTTTGACGTGCGTCTTGAATGGCTCCGCATCCCCTCCCCCATATAAAGGCTGTATTATCGGAGTCTCGAATTCAAGGAAGCCCTTCTTTTCAAGGAATCCCCTTATGAGTGATATGGTTTTGCTTCTTTTGATAAATATTTCCCTGACCTCCTCATTCATTATAAGATCCAGGTGCCTCTTCCTGTATCTTGTCTCGACATCCTGCAGGCCGTGCCACTTGTCGGGCAGGGTGCGTATCGCCTTTGCGAGCATGGTGTACTCTGCTGCCTTTACGCTTATTTCGCCGGCGGTCGTCTTGAATACTACGCCCTTAGTGCCTATCATGTCTCCTGCGTTTAGCTTCTTCACATCGGCGAATATCTTTTCGCCAATTAACGCGAAGTCGAAATAGATCTGTATTTTACCTGTTTTGTCCAATAAATCTATGAAAATTGCCTTGCCGGATTTCCTTATCGCTTTTATCCTTCCGGCTACCTCTACCTTCTTGTTCTCGTATTTTGCGTAGCCGTCCTTTATGTCCTTGGAAAAGTCGGAAACCTTGTACGAATAGGGCATTGATGAAATCATGTCGCTGAGTTCCTTTCGTTCCTTGTCGTCCATTGAATCATATAGAATAGGTCAGAAAAGTATAAAAAACAGATAAATGGGTAGACATATCAGCTATGACCAGTCGTTAACCCTATGGTAATATCCGTAACCGTGCTATCATTATAATTACTTACATAGATGACATTTCCTAAGGGATTTATAGATACCGCCTTGGGAAAGTTGCCTACTGTGATTGTATTCATCACAGTATTTGTGGCTGTTGAAATTATGCTCACCTTGTTGCCATTTGTCACAGCGAAAAGGGTGACTGCATTGTTTACTGATATACCTTGCGGCCTGCGACCTACTGCGATCGAATTGATTACCGTATTGGTGGCTACATCAATCACGCTTACCGTGCTTCCGTTGATGCTGCCTGCGGTGTTGTCCCCATAATTAGCAACATATGCAAGTTGGCCGTTTGGACTAAATGCGATCCCTTTTGGGCCGTTATCGGTCATTATTGTTATGGTGTTGATTACCGCATTTGTCCTTGTATTAATCACGCTTATAGTATTGGATCCATAGTTGGATACATAAGCGAGCGTGCCGTCCGGTGCAATTGCAATCCCATAAGGATCATTAAAGCTAGCTCCTGTTATCGTATTGACAACAGTATTGGTTGCTATGTCTATCACATTGACCGTGTCCTTTGAGTATTGGTCAACATAGGCAAACATTCCTGCAGAATCTATTGCTATGCCAAATGCCGAGCTTGTACCTACCGTGATTGTATTGATTACGGTGTTAGTTACAACATTGACCACGCTTACAGTATCTGGCCCGTCATTGAGCACGTATGCTAACTTATTATCTGGAGTAAATGCAATCCAATGGGGGTTTGCACCTACCGCTATTGTATTTATCACCGAATTGGTTGCAGTATCGATTACGCTTACTGTGGCGTTGTTGAAGTTAGCGGTGTATGCCAAAGTCCCTGATGGGTCGATACCCACATATTCGGGATTCTTTCCCACGTTAATCGTATTTACTACCTTTGCAGTAAAAGTTGTAATGATTGTTGATGTAATTGCAGTAGTATTAGCAGAGAGCGGCACATTTCTAGTCCCGAGGGTGAATAAGGCTACAATGAGGAGAAGTACAACGATAATTACAAGCGCCCCCCTCCATAACCTTATGTTATGGCTCGGCTTGCTTTCTTTGGCATTGAGCATATGGATTCAATACACCAAAAATATCATTTAAGGTTTATAATGCTATTTCATAGGCAGTTGACACTAATCCTTAAAAAAGAGCTGATGTTCCATGGTGGGAAAAGTATAAAAATAGGATGAGAGGACAAAACAGGCTAAAAAATAGATAACTTGGAAAGTAATATAAAAGCTAGCTTCGAATGATTTTTGGTAGTATGGTAGTATCGAAAAGATTTGAAGATCAAAAAGAAAAGAATTCAGAGTCAATTAATACTAAGAAAGGTAATTCATTATTTAACATTGATTTTAGATTAGTAATAGGTATTATCATTGGGAATATTTTTGGTTTTGTTGTTTTAATTCTTTTATTTCGAATTTCTTTTATAACCGCGTATCTCTTATTTAGTATTAGCGCGTTAACTTCAGCCATAGTTACAAGTACAATAGCTGATGGAAAGAAGAAAACAGGAATTTTGCCGGGTTTACTCTCCACAATAACTCTAATATTATCAATTTTAGAATTTAATGCTATAACTAAAAATTTTCCCGCATATGTAATTATTATTTTAGTGGTAATAATTAGTTCATTAGGTGGAGTTATAGGTAACTATCTTGGTAGAAAAACTAAAAGTCCCCTAATAGTTTTTTTTATAATAATATTATTAATTTTAATAATTTTACTTGGTCTTTCATTTGTTATTTATACCTGATTTTAAAATTTAGTGATTAAACTGGAAATATTTTCTTTAGGGGGTATCATTTTTACTTTTTTTTTATGTTGACGTTCCTGTATGAAATAGGATTATACATCAACATTTACTATTGAATTATAAGTAACTTTAACTGGATTAATGATAATATTTGAATTTACGCCGTTGCTCGTAATCGGCCCATCTCTGGTGCCAACCCAATCGACAAAATCAGTTCCACCCGCGCTTTGCAGGCCGCCGAAACCGATATGCATGTTTGTGTCTTGCGGCAGGTAGTTAACAATTGAATTACGCGCAGATGGAGCCAAGTAGAAATCCTCATATTGAGCTATCGTATTGTATGCAGTATAGGTGCTTATTACGCCATCGAAGGTGTCAAACCTATAACCGACATTGTTTCCATTCATGGCATTAGTTGACATTGTAAGGAAACCTATGGCTATCCCATTTACATCATTTGTGGAAGATGCTATCGAGGAGTCTAATTTTACCCATATTGTTAAGGAATTGACAGTATTGAGTCCATACGTCTGAAATTCGTTGCCCGTTGAACTAAACATTGCAGTATTTCCTTCCATCCAAGAATATAGGATGTTGCCTGTATAACCATTGAATATTTCCCAGTTGGTAAAAGCATTGTTTGCATACGCATTGTATGCTATTGCATTAAATGTATAATTGATTGCGGTTCCTGCCGCTAAAGAGTTTGTCGGGTCGTTATTTTTTATCGACAGGTTAAAGAACTCCAGAATCCCTGATGGGATTGACCAAGATGGGTCTATATCTATTGTAGTTATGGGCAAATTTGATATTTTTGCAAAGTTATAATTCGATACTGATTGAGGTGTTATCGTTGTGTTACCTACTGTTAGGTTACCTGTTATGGCTGATGGTGCCACGGCATTGGCAGTGCTGAACTCGAAAGTCCAATTATAGGTAGTGCGCGGACTTCCCTTTCCAACTATCATGAATTGATTGTTTCCTGGCGCAATTATTGCATCGTTGTTATTCAGTGGTTGCCAGTATCCTCCAATTTGCACCTCTGGAGCGTTAGTCTGGTTTGTTATATTTACTATGATTATTCCGTTTGGAGTGGATACTTGGGTTTGTATAATCTTAGTAGATATGATTACGTTAGCTACTCTTTTTGTAGTTATCCACTGGTATGCTGCAACATCGGAAGGATTGATATTCAGCGCTTCAAAAAATGTAGTGCCTACGAAAATCGGTTCTTTGTAAGTGCTGACTAAATTTATGTAGGTTGTTGCGGTCCAATTTGCCTTGACTAACAATTTTATGTTGCCTACGTTTGGAGGACTATATACAGTCTGGATTGAACTTACTTTTATTGTACCATTAAAGAAAGGATTTTGTTGGCCTTCGGATAATACCGTGGTGTTAGCCAAGTTCAGTAGTTGGACATTTCGTGACGTAAACATCCACACTTCCGATAATGTGGAAGTTTCATAGATTTTTCGTGTGAATCAGAATTGGGCGGACCCACTTCCGCAGACGACTACAGTGAACGAATAGATATCTAGAATGTTAGCGGAGCAATCGCCCGACGTCCAGGACGACCGACTCTCCGCCTAGTTTATAAGTATGAAAATATCTAAGAGAACAAATAAGATACCAACACCTTCCAAGAGAGGAAGGAAAAAGATAGACAGAAGCAAATGTGCATATCAAAATGTAGTCAAAGCATTGACAACAATACTGAATAGTTCAACTGTAAAAAAACATAACAAGCGACTACTCAGCGATGCGGTTGCAGTTTCAATAAAGGCAGCCTCAACACGCAGCAGTATCCATGGTGCAAGAAAGAGAATGAAGATGGGCAAATCTCGCCGTCAGATTGCAAGAGTGTTAGAAGGACTTGATCTTGGGACAGTTGAAGAGAAAACCAATTCGATTCTAAGGGCTGATGCAAAAAGAAGATTCGGTGGACAGGTCATTGATTCTGCAATCGATATACATCTGATTCCATATTATGGTGGACCCCATGAAAGAAAAGAGGAGATAGGGAGAAGTGTACAGAAGGAAGGCACTACAAAGTTCCATATGATGGCCACTGCATATGTCATAGGAAAAGGCAGAAAACGTTTCACTCTAGCGGTGAAATTCGTGCCTCTTGGTACAACAATGAGGCAGACCGTCCAAGAACTTCTGTATCTATTGAGAAGGTGTGGTGTGGCGATAGATATACTTCTTCTTGACAGGGGGTTCTATTCCATAGATGTTGTAAAACTGCTGATGAGACTCAATATCGGTTTTATCATACCGATGAGAGGCAACAGATTGGAAAAGAAGAGAGGAAGTTATCACACAACATACGTCATGAAAAGTGCAAAGGATGGAAAACCGATAAGTCAACTTGTCGGTGCCGTCAGTGTGATAAAATACAACAGAGGAAAACGATTCAAGGAGCATAGAGCGATGCAATTATGCTTCATAATACACAGAATAGACATTAGTCTGCATCGCATCTCAGAGTTCTATCGTAAAAGATTCGGCATCGAGTCAAGTTACAAACTCAATAAGGCGATAAGACCAAGAACTAGTTCTAGAAACCCTGCGATAAGACTCTTCCTCTTCGGTGTGGCACTCATAATTCAGAATATATGGGTTGGAATAAAACTGATATTTTGCAAACGTATACGGAAGGATTCGGAACTGATGATAACGCAATACGACTTTGCAGGCATTCTTGTCTATTGGGTCAGAAGGTATTATGGTGAGAAAAAGAATATGGGATAGAACAACAGTTGTATATAGGCCTATAGATTGTCATACTCTCGTTAGCATCTGCATTCCTTACCAGACGCAAACCACTCTACTTTAGTTTCTCAAGCATTCTATTGTAATCTCGTGTCCAATCTGGATGAGTTTTCCATTTAATATCCTGACCATCTCCTTTTTTTCTTGGGACTATGTGAAAATGAACATGAAAAACATCTTGTTGCGCCTCAGCACCAGAGCTATTGATGATCTGAACATTTTTTATACCGAGTTTCTTTTCGTATAGATTAACTAACTTCTTTACTACTGAGATTACATCTTTTAACTCTGTTTCAGGTATATCGAAAATACTAGTATAATGTTTTTTTGGGATTATTAGTGTATGATACCTACTTGCTGGATGAATGTCCAAAAAGGCATAAACCTTCTTGTTTTCATATATTTTCCAAGAGTTAACTTCCCCTTTAACAACCTTGCAGAAGATGCAGTTCTCCATATTATAAATCATATTCTTCGGGGTATAAAAGATTAAGCCTTAAGAGTCAAAAGATCAAGGTATGTCCAACTACTGAAGTTCAAAGATTGATTATGAGGGATAAAAGCCATTCCGGGTACTATGGTGGTTGTTACTCTGATCGTTGTTGTGGTTGTAGTAATGGTATTAGTTACAAATGCATTAGGATTTGCAGAATGCACCCTTGAATTTGATAAGAATAAGATTGACAATATTAGGACTATAAGTAACCTAAGTGCCTTAATCTCACCACCCTTATGCTAATAGACACTGAGAAGTTATAAAAGGATGTATAAAAGACCGCTAATGTCCCACCAGGGTTCTAGAGTAAACATCAGAGCCTGCGCACAGAGGCGCAGGCCCAAACTTTACTGTGGGGGTGAAACAATTAGCGTTTGGCTCGTCTTGCCAGCGTCATATTTGTAATAGACCTTGTGGCCCAACTGGTACCTTTCAAGAAGTCCGGCCCTGTAAAGCCTGTTTAGCCTAGCAGATGCTGCATTCCTGCCCCTGTAGTTCATCTGTCTCTTTATGTCGTCTGCAGAGGTCAGGCCGCGTATCTGGATTATCTGCATTATTTGTGCATCTAATCCCGATATCGGCTGCACTTTTGCAAGTTTGTTCTCTTGTGGGTAAGGTTCTTGGTCGACTTGCTCAAAGTACTCAGCGTTAAGGTTTGCATCGAGCCGTCCCAATGTCTCGGACATGCCCTTCAGAATCATCGTGGTCTTCTTGTTCTCGTCCATCATGTACTTCAAAAGCGTGATTAGGTTTGAGCCAGTCTCATCTGACTTGGCCTTCTCCTGAACCACTTCGCGTATATCTACGTTTTTTGAGGCAAGCTGACTGATTTGGTTCTGTATGTTCTGTAATTCCCTTTCAATCTCTTTTTTTGAACGCATATTGATCACACATTCACGAACCATACATGCAACAATCATGAATGAATCACGATTTTAATATGAAATACTCAAGTATTTAAAGCTTTGTAAATTGCGGAATTGCACAATATTAGCGGAATTTTTGCTTTTTTGTTTTTGCTTTTTATTATAGTGGTTGATGAAAGGATATGATAGGATTTTGACGACAGTGTTACGACTCATTGGGCATAAACGAAAAATCGAGTGATTGGCAGACAACACATTCCAATTTAATAAAGGCGGACAACAGGAGAAAATAAATATTAATAATGGTAAAGGAGATAGCTTATCGAACCCGTTGATATCATGCAGCACGTCTACATTCCTCAGGAGAGGATAAAAAAGCTAAAGGCTAACAGGGAGTTTGTCACCAAGGTAGAGAAGCTATGCGGATGCAAAATCAGCTTCGATCCCAATGACGATGTTGTCGATATAAAGGGGGAGGCATATCCCGAATACCTGGGCCGCAACATAATATATGCTTTTGGCAGGGGATTCGAAATGGATATCGCATGCAGGCTTGCCGATGACGATTATTACTTCAGCTCCATAGACCTGCAGCAATTGATATCCAGCGAGAAGAGGATAATACAGGTAAAAGCAAGAGTGATAGGCGAAGAGGGCCGCACAAAAAAGTACATCGAGCAGGTAAGCGGAGCGAAGATGAGCGTTTACGGGAATACCGTAAGCTTTATAGGGAGGATAACGGAAATAACTGAGGCAGAGACCGCAATACACACGCTTGTAGAGGGAGGAACCCACAGGCTTGCTTACACGAGAATGGAGGCGGCGCACAGAAAGAACAAGGCAGACGCAAAGAAGCCCGCCTTTTAGGTATTTACATGGAGACCAGAAAAGCAGAGGAGATATTCAAGGAGTTCAAAGAGCACTCGATAGCGGAGTTCTTCAAGAAGAACAGGCAGATGCTCGGCTATTCGGGAAAGGTCCGCTCGCTCGTCACCGTTGTTCACGAATATGTCACAAATTCTCTTGATGCGTGCGAAGAGGCAAATATACTGCCCAGCCTTAACATAAAATTGAGGGAGATCGCGGAGGAGAGGTTCCTTGTGATTGTAGAGGACAACGGCCCGGGGATACCGAAGCCATACGTCGGAAAGGCTCTGGCCACTATACTCGCAGGGACAAAGTTCCATAGGTATGTACAGCAGAGGGGCCAGCAGGGAATAGGAGCGGCGGGCTGCACGCTTTTCTCGCAGATAACAACAGGCAAACCCGTACTCGTGAGATCGTCTACGGGTTCTGGTAAGGCGTACTCCTGCAAAATCTCGATAGATACGGTGAAGAACAAACCCGTAGTAAATGAGATTGTAGACATAAACGAGAGTTTCAGGGGCTTGCACATAGAGAGCGAGTTTGCTGATGTGAAATACGAAAACGGAGACCATGGAGTATATGAGTATCTTAAACGGACGGCGCTCTCAAATCCGCACGTGGAGATAAAATTCACAGACCCTGAAGGCAAGGAAAACGTGTTTGTTAGGGCTGTAGAGGCAATGCCAGAGCGCCCAAAACCCACAAAGCCGCACCCGCTTGGATTGGAGGTGAATGATCTTTTGGAATTCGCCCAGATAAGCGAAAGCAGGAAACTAAGCTCGTTTCTGGTTGATAATTTCTCAAGAGTCACGCCAATGAAGGTAAGTGAGCTTAAGGAGATCGCCAAGGGCATAGACTTCGATAAGGACCCGAGAAAGCTGACATGGTCTGAGGCGGAGAGCCTAATCAAGGCATTTGCAGGCATCAAGTGGATAGCGCCAGACGGGACTCAGATAAAGCCGGTAGGCGAGGAACAGATTAAAACTGCGCTCAGGAACATATTCGACCCCGAATTCATGAATGTGGTTGAAAGAAAACCAGCAGTATTCAAGGGGGGAATTCCCTTTATAGTCGAGGCCGCTGTTGCGTTTGGGGGATCCGCAGGTAGGAAGACAGACGAGGGATACACCGGAACAATTTTGAGGTTTGCGAACAGGGTGCCACTGCTTTTTGACAGCGGGTCGTGTGCGATAACAATAGCGGTAAAGGACATACAGTGGAAAAGATACAACATAGACATAGAGAACCAGCCAGTAAGCATACTCGTCAATGTTTCATCGGCGCACATTCCATATTCTGGAGTTGGAAAGGAGTCCGTATCACAGGAGGACGAGATAATAGAGGAAGTAAAGCTTGCAACGATGGAAGCGGCAAGGGGAGTGCAGCGGTACATAAGCGGAAAGGTGCGGCTCCATGAGGAATCAACGCGCTATAACACGATAATGAGGTATACAAAGCAGCTTGCACAGGACCTTCACGAGATAACGGGAAGGGACCAAAAGAAGCTAGAGAAGAACATAGAGCAGCTTGTCGCAAAGCACTACCCTAAGGCAAGCTCTGCTGAGGAAAAAGTGGAGAAAGAGGATGAAAAGGAGGTAAAGGAAGAACAGGAAGAGGACTGATTACGCTCAAGTGCTGATTATGAAGATATATCTTGTAAGGCATGGGGAGACAACGGGAGATGTCGAGGATAGATACGGCGGTGATTACGATGACCACCTATCAAAAAATGGGATAGAAGAATCTGAGGGCCTTGCAAAAAAACTTAACGGTAAAGGAATACAGATCTTTTATTGCAGCCCAAGGACACGAGCGATAGAGACTGAGGCTATAGTAAATAGGAATTTGAAAGTAGAATTAAAAATTGTTGAGGATTTAAGAGAGAGGAACAACTATGGAGTTATGACCGGCCTGACAAAGGCAGATGGCCTGCGGGAATACCCAGACGAGGTAATGAAGCTTAAGAAAGACAGTATACGTCATCACGTAAAAGGCTCCGAGGATTATGACTCTTTCAAAAAGAGAGTTGTAGATGCATTTGAAAAGGTTACTAAGGAGAAAAAGCACTCAACAATAGCAATAGTGACTCATGGCGGCCCGATAAGATGCATCCTGAGGGAGGTATTAAGGTCGGGAGAACTGGAGACTTTGAACAACTGCTCGATATTCATCATAGATAAACTAAATGGTCGCCTCTCTTTGGTAAGCATGGAGGGAGCATCGTTGGTCCGATTATAATGAATATTATGCGAATCTCTCAACTAAATATTCAAAGTATTGCTCAAATCCCTTCTTTGTCCAGTACCCTAATTGCAGATTATCATATATCTTTTTAGAGGCTGCAGGACTCAAGGACTCTAACCTGTTTTTTATTTTTGCTTCTGTCAAATCTGCAAGGAGATACCCCCATGGCCTGTATGAGTTTCTTATTGGGGATTCCCAAAAGGATTGTTCATAATACGATTTTATCCTTTGTCTATGTATTTCTGATAAAATTTCCGAATCTTTTGTAATCGAATACAACATTCCGGCAGTTATTTCTGAATTCCTTCCATTCATAAAATATGAATAGCCCTCATAAGCCTGCATGAACCTGCTTAATATTTTATTCTCCTTAGCTATTTCAAACCTATTCCTAAGGGATTCAAAGTCACCACTGAAAGTACTTACCATCCTTGGGTTTCTGCTAAATTCTTCCACCATTCTTCTTTTTCCTATAATTCCGAGCGCTTCAACACTAATGATGGACGATTGGCTAGTTCCATTTTTGAGAAACGCCGGTATTTGCGCGCTTTCTGATGTCAAAAACTGGCCTTGATGACCTAATAATCCTTCCTCTCCCACGTGCTCGGCGGCCTCAAAAACATTAAAGAACGGTATATATCGATGTCCCTTTTTCGACATTACCATCGGGACGTCATCAACACTTAAGTAAATTTTCCCGTCTCTTTCGTGCGAACCCTGAACTCCAGAAATGCTTACTGTTGTCTTATAATATTCTTCATAATCATTAAACAATTTGACTAAAAGAGGGGAAGCTATTCTAAAAGACGCAGCTAAAAAGTCTTTATAAGCAGATGATATCATGTCTCTTTGTTTATCGCTCTCGGGATCTATTGTATATGAAAAGCCGTTGATTTTGAACCATTCATTAGCGTGCTCTTAGTAGTTTTTAGATCCAAAGTGCGTTGCTACACTTTTTACCGTGTCTGCATTTATTCCTATGCTCCTGAGAACCTTTTCGTAAGAGAACTCGCGATCCGTAGGTAGCTCTATAATTATTTTAAGTATTTCAAGGCGCTCTGTTAATTCATCGATTAGGATCATGTCCAGTTTGTCTGTGGTTTTCGTTTCCCTTATTTCACTAGACACTTTATCTATTTCTCTTAGCAGTCTCAATTCTGTTGCCCCAAATGAGAGGGCATTTGATCCAGAATGAGTAAGCATGTCAAATCTTTGGTGTAAATCCTCGTATTTGCTGAAGCTGGCTTCCATTTGTTCAGAATAATTTCTGGCGAGAACATTGTTACTTTCATCTGAACTTTTCTTTAACGAGAGGTGGCTTCTTACAAGAGACCTTAAGGTATCTTTTAGTTTCTGCGCCACTTTATCACAGAGTATTTATGAGTTCCGAGATATATAAAACTAATGAATCTGTAACGGCAATTGACGATGTGACAAAATATACGATTTAGTATAGGTTTTAATTCAGCAGCCCGTCCGGATTGTCTGCGTCTACTAGTTTTATGTAATCCGCGGCTATGTACATCTTGAGCTCTTCAGCCTCCACTGTACCCGAGTTGTAGAGGTTGTTCCTGAATTCCTCCATCCTGTATGCGTTGAGAAATACTATGTAGGTCTTTGAACCGGTGTATACTGGTATCTTCTGGAACCTGCTGGTCTTGGAGTATATCACTATGTACTTGCGCTCGCTGTGGAGCGTCGCCACTATGTCGCTGTTGGTGCTCATGTCCACATCTGTGAATATGTATGCATGCGTCACAAGGAATATCCTGAGCTTCTTGAACGTGGCAAGATACTCTATGTCGTGCCTGCTCTGGTTTATCCACTGTGCGGGCACGTATAGATTGTCCTCTGTTATCAGGTATTTGTTGACCGTAAGCTGGTCCAGTATCCTCTCCACATTGCTGTACGTCAATCCCACAGGTATGTTGTTGTATTTTATGTTCGATGCTATGGCAGACCTTATTTCTGTCTTCGAGAGAGGCATGTACTTCCAGTGGTATGATGTGTTTAGCTTGTCAAACACGCCCATGACCTCGTTCGCTCTCACCTTTATGTGGATCTTCTTCTCCTCGGGCAGGTTGGGCACGTCTATGTAGAACTCGTCCCTGCTCGGCGCCCTTACGAATATTATCATCACAAGCATGAGCACCACAACAACCGCTATCTCGATGTACTGCTGGTTTATGGCGAACGGGAGCGGGTTGTAGGATGTTTGGTAGTAGGTCTTCCCTCCATTGACCGTGAGCGTGAAGTTCAGGTTGCCGTGGATTGTCGGAGTGCCAGTGGGCACTGCATAGTAGATTGTCCCGTTCGTTATTATTCCGTTGCTCGGATACAGGTTGTTGAGCACCATCGTGTATTCCAGGTTGTTGAGCGATTGCCTGTTTGAGGTCGCAGAGAAGCTGAACTGGTCAGCGCTTATGTTCGACCTGACCAGAAACAGGTTTATCTTTGAGATGTTGAAGAATGATGCTGCATACTCTGTCCCATAAAAGCTGTGCAGCTTCATTATGTAGCCAGTTCCTGGAGCGAGCTGGAGGTTCTTGTATGTGAGGAAGCTGAAGTTCCCGGACACGTTGTGTATGAATGGCAGCGGCGTGCTGTAAACCTGCGACATGTTGAGCGTGTATATCGTCAGGTGGGGCTGTATGTTCTGCGGCACAGATGAGCCAGTTATTATCTGGAAATTAAGCGGGACTGTCTGGTTTATTATTATGGAATTGCCCATGCCGAAGGTGCCGTTGAGGAAGAGCGCGGGCCTTGCTGTTATGTATTGGTAGGTGTTGTTCGAATTTCCGTAGAAGTAGCTGGCGTTCGCCCTTATTGCGACCCTGAAGGCGCCGACCGCATCGACCTGATTAACAAATGAGGCGTTGTACGGAACGTACATGGAGTTTAGAAGCACGCCCATCTCTCCGAATGAGTTGTTTATTGGGGCCGCATTTATCGTCCTTGCTCCGTATGCGTATTTCGGCAGCCAGAATAATTGCTCTACCGCCTTTGCTATGTCGCTGCCCGTCTTGTTCGGCGAGCCCCACGATACGGGAGTATTGGAAAACGCGGCAATCGAGCCGTTGTTTATGTTCTCGTATGTAAGATACCTTCCGAAATCGCTTCCATTAAGGAAACTGAATGTGGTCCTGTTGAAGTAGTAGCCGCTCTTTTTCGTCAGGTTTCCGGTATAGGGCGCAGTCCTGAGGTACGATGGGAGCTGCGGAGTTGGCGTGACTATGGAATCCGGAAGCAGCACCTTGGTGAAATTCTGGCCCACGTATATTATGCTAGTGTGCCTGTTCATCAGGTAGTTGAGCGTTGATATGTTGCCGGGGCCCGTGTCCAGGAAGCTTGCTGGCATAAGCCCGTTTATCATTATGAGGATGGAATCATTGGGGAGCGACCTTATCGCGCTTATCGATATTATCGTGACCTGTGCGGGGCTATTTATTATGTTGTACCTCATGAGGCTGCCGTATATCGATTGCTCGATCTGCTGCGTGTTTCCGCAGTTGAAGCACTCGTTGCTTATGTTGAGTATGTATATCCTTGATGGAGGTGCATATTTCAGGAGCGTCTCGTTCGCATAAATGTTGGAAACGTTCACCGCGCTGTAGCTGACCAAGCCGTATGGTATGAACTGGAGCCCGTTGTTGTACGTCAGGAGGTCCTGCTCAGCAAGGTTGACATGTATCGATGAGATCGGGGTATTGCCGGTATGCGACGGTATGCCGCTGAGCGCGCTGTTTATCGTAAGATAGAGGTACAGGAAGAGCGCCCCAACGCCTATCACTCCGATCAGCGCTATCGCTATTATTATTTTGCCGCTTACAATGGACTTCCTCTTTTGGCCCGGGGCCGGCGGAAGATTGTTCGCCATCATCTCAGCCTTTCATATGCTGACTGCTGCTCCTTCCTCTTGTCCTGCTGGTTGAATATGCGCATGAAGAGCTTCGTCATGAACGAGTCCCTCTGGCCTATCTTCTTGAGTATTATGTACACCTTTATGTTCTTCAGCTGCCTGTTCATCCTGACCTGGTAGATCGTCATGGTTCAACCCTTCAATTCTATGTATCCCAGCGATACCATCTTGTTCAGTATCTGCTCGACCCTTGTCGGGGTCATCTTGTAGTTCTTCGCGAACTCGTTTATGTCTATAGTCGCGTCGTGCGACTCCAGCCAGTCCTGCACCATTACCATGAGCGCCGCATCCGAGTACGCCTCCAGCACCTTTATGCGGTCTGCGACGGTCTTGTTCTCGTCGCTGAGCTGCATAGCCTGAACTGTCAGGTTCTTGTTCGACGCGGTCAGCTCTATGTTGAGCCTCTTCGTCTCCCTGTACTCGTTGAATAGGGAGTCGTAGTTGTTGAAGAGCGAGCTGTAGCTCTGCGATATCGAGTTGAGCACGTCATCGATCGATGAATCCAGGAACTGGAAGAGCTCCGTGTTGTCCACCACGTATACATCCGATGCGAGCGAAAGCACGCTGAGCAGGGTCTTGAGCACGAAGAGCCTCCTCAGCTTTGGGCTCGCGTCCAGCGCTATCGTGTAGTCAACGGCGACCTTTTCTGATCCAAGGTCTATGATCATGAAGATGAACGGCCTCTTCTGTATGTCGCGGCTTTCCACCCTGAGCAGCTTGAGTCCGGTCTGCGTCCTGCTTATGGAAAACAGTTGAAGGCTGGAAAACCTCTTGTATATCTCATCAAAACTGCCTATCAGCTTTGCCTTGATCTCCAGGCCGTCAGTCTTGGGCTCAATAGCAACGACTTCCTCAGCCAAATAAACACTCTGTTGCGGATTTTACATACACAAAGCGTCTCAAACCGACGGCGCTTCGCTCCCCTAAACTGAATATATGAAGTGTATGTTTATATATGTTGTTATCAGTGATTGGGGCATTTCTCGGCTTATTTTCCCGACTTTTTCCTTGCCGGTCGCGCGGTAGCTGGGATGGCAACGGATGGTATGTAGCTCAGCTGCGCCAGCCCGAACATAAGCAGCACGATTACAAGGCCGAAAGCTATCGCATTCAGGTTCCCCTTGGTCGATACGCCCAGCGCCACCAGGAATATGAGGCCGATGAGGACGTAGATTATCTGCTTGCGCTCGTAGCCCTCCCTCTTCTTCCTGTAGGTCAGGAAATCCTCCTTGCATACCACTAGCCTATAGTTCTTGGGGTTCCTGGTTATGTTGCGCTTGATCCAGCGCATCGCGCCGAGCATCGCGTCCTCCCTGACCGGAAGCCCGGGCTTTTCCTTTGCGCACATTATGCATGCGGTTTTGTTCATTTTGACCATCAGCTGAAATCTATTGCTACGTCGTACAGCCTGCCCGTCTCTGCGCTTATCTTGCTCTCATCCACCATCCTGAAGGCGTTGCTTATCGTCACGTCGTCCATTCCCATCCTCCTGAATACGTTGGACATCTTGTCCCTGTCTATCCCCAGCTTTTCCAGCAGGTTCGCGAACACTATTATGTTTGTGTGCCTGTGGGTCTTGTCCATTGCGCTCAGCAGGGACCCTATGTCTTTTTCCCTGACTCCCAATGCTATCAGTACCTGCCTCAGTTCTATCCTGCTTATTATGAAAGTGTCCTGCCTAGCCAATCTCACTACCCGCGCTTGATATTATCCTCGTTATGAGCTGGTCGTCTATGCTCAGGCTCTTGAGGAACGTGACCGTATTGGATACGCTTATCCCGCTCCTCTTGAGTATCCTTATGAAATCCAGCAATCTTTATGCTCCTGTTGTTTGCATCCATCGTGCTGAATATCTCGTTTATGCTGTCCGAGCCCACGTTGTACTCTATCAGCTTGTTCCTCAGCTCCTCCTTCTCGAACTGGTAGTCCTTCTGCAGCACGTTCGCGGATATCTCGCTCTGCGTTAGCACGTCGGACAGGTCTATCGTGTAGACATAGAGCGGCTCCTCGCCGTATATCCTGTCGAGCACGAACATCTCGGGGAACCTTATCGCCGTCTGGAATGCCATGTCGACAGCCGCCTGTCCGACTCCGAACTTTCCTATCTCGGTCTTTATGAAGTCTGAGAAGTTGAGCGAACCCTGCATGTAGTTCATGAACTTCTCGAACTTTATCCTGAGTATGAATGTGGTTCCGACGTTCGAGAATATCGCCTCGTTTATGTCTGTCGGGTTCTGCGATGCGACTATGAGCCCGAACTGGTATTTCCTTCCCTCCCTCACTATCGTTATCGCATCGCTCTTCTCGTCGCTCGCTACCTTCCATGCCTCGTCGAGCACGACTAGCGCCTTGAGCCCCTTTGTCTCGCTCCAGCTCTCGCTCCTCATTATCTCCTTCAGCGTCTGCAGTATGAAAAGCGCCGCAAGCGCCCTGAACCTGTCGTCGGACATGCGCAGACAGGTCTATTGCAACCAGTCCGGAATTGCGAAAGCTTGCCGATGTCTATCGTGCTCTTCCTTGCGAAGTAGTCCTCGCCCTCCCTTGCGAACTGCCTCAGTCTGTATATCGCGTTTTCCAGCTCGGCAGGATATTCGTAGGTTCCCTCCTGCAGCTTCTCCTGCAGCAGCGCTATTACATCCTTAAGCGTTGGCGGTCTCCTTTCCCTTTGGGCGGCGTCTCCGCCAATACGAACCCGTAATTCGACGTAGGCCTGCTCTATCGCCTCCTCGGTTATCCTCTTCTGCTCCGGATACAGCGCTATGTCCGTGAGTATCTCAAGCGAGTTCATTATCTGCTTTGTCCTGTCAAGCGGCTTCATCGCCGACAGGTCCATTATGTTTATGTAGTCGCCCTTTCCAAGCGAGACGACAACTCCGCCGCTCTGCTTCACCCAGGCCTTGTATTCCCCAGCGAAGTCTATTATTATCGCGTTGGTGTTCCAGACGTAGCTTGCCCTGACAAGGAGCGTCTTGACGAAGTAGCTCTTTCCGGCTCCGGTTATTCCGACAACCGCTATGTGCGGGTTGGTTAGGTTTATGAACGACCACGTGAACGGCACCTTGAATATCTTTGTCGTGCCTATGTAGATCGACTGGAACGGGTCGCCCATCAGCACGCCTGCTGGCGGCTCGGGCGGCCTCGAGAGGAACGATCTCTTTGCGATCTCGTTGCTCATTATATGCTGCAACTTGACTAGTGTCATGGTCTCACAATCTTAATGCATTGAATCTATAAATATCATTCGTCAGCTCTGCTGGTCGAAGTGCTCCGCTGCCTCCGCAAAATTTATCGGAAGCGAGAAGTTGAAATTGAACAGCGTGTACATCTCCCTGCCCGATGACTCTTGCGAGGTCGACGTCCATGGAGCTGAGCGCTATCTGCAGTCCGTCTATCTGCTGCGCCAGCGCGTCGAGCGCCGCCTTCTCGCTGACGCCTATTGCAGTGGTCTCTATGTACATGATGGTCGCAACGGGCTTCTCTCCCTGCGATATCCTGTCTATCTTTCTCTGTATTATGTTTATCTTCCTCTGTATGTTGGTTATCGTAACATCGTTTGATGACTGGCTCTGCAATGCCCTTGAGAGCTGGAATTCCTGGTACGACCTTTTGCCCTCGAATTCGTCCCTCACCTTCTGCACGTCGAGCCCCATTGAGAGTACGTGGTACTTGAATGGGAATCCGAGGTTCATGACTGCGCGCTCCCAGTTCTCCGGGGCCGTTATCATCTTCACGTCCTGCTCTTCCTCGGGGGTTTCCTGCTTGAATGCGTATGCGAACAGGTTCGCGGTTATGTATCCCGTCGCGTAGAAGAGGCCGTTCACGTTCTTGACTATGGCGTTCTGCTCCTTAACTATCGTGTAGCCCTGCGCCGGCTGGAAAGTGATTCCGAGGGTGCCGAAAACAAGGGACACCAGCAGGAAGTCCGCGAAGTTCAGCATGAGGATTACGACCACGCCTATGATTATAATGAAAAGCACAAATATCGCAATTATTCCCCTGCCTATGTATGGGATCAGCGACAGAGATATGAGCATCACCACAAGGCAGAATGCGAGATACATTATTCCCTCTTCGTCCATCAAGACACCTGCTGCTGTATGTTCCTGCTTATCTGCTCGGTTATTGTCGAGTACGGTATCAGGAACTCCGGCTCTATGTACTTCAGTATTTCGTTGCCCACCACTATGCTTGGCGGGACACCGAGCGTTGCCGCAATCCCGTTCATCAGCTCCCTTGCCTTCTGCTGCACTATAGTTATAGCCTCGAACTCCTTCACGCCCTTTGCGGATATCGCGGCAAACGACCCGAGCTCGAACGATATTCCGTTCGCGACATTGTCGAGCATCTTCTTCCACATGGAGAGCTTGCCCCTCACATGCTCCAGCTGCTGCTCTTCGGCCTTGGCCTCTACGAGCTTCGCCTCGTCGTTTTCTATCGAAGTTATGGTATCCTTGAGTTTCTGTATGTATTCGTCTTTGTTCATTAGGTAGAGCTCGGTGGTGAACCTTACGGGCTCCTTGCTTATCCCCACCAGCCTGCTCACCTGCGTTGTGAACCTGAGTTTGTCGTCATCGGACATCTCGCTCGCGGAGATGTACAGCGGTATGTTTATGTAGGCCGTTGCTATGAAGTCGTCACCCTCCTTCCTCACTATGCAGTCTCCAGTAGTCGAGAGCCAGTACGGGCTCTGGTCGCTTATTATCACGTGCCTCTTCCTCTGTTTTACAAGCGGCAATATGAGATAGGTGTAGTACCTTGAGGCGAAGGCCAGGACGTCGAAAAGCACTGCGAGTATCAGGAATATCAATTTCGGCACGACAAAAAGTATCCCTATGGGTAATATAACTGCAATCCCGAGCATCGCAAGAGATAGTGCCATGAAGCCGATGAATACTAACATCTTTGGGTTCATCTAAGTCCAATTAATATTGATGACAAGTAATTTATACTAATTGGGGAAGAAAAGCGACAGCTATATGAAGGACCTCATCCTGCTGTTTATGCTCGAGGCTCTGCCTATGAAGTTGGCTAATTCCTGGACGGCAGTGTAAGTGATGGCTATTATCAGGCTGGGATAAAAGAGTATCAGCAGCCAAAACCCGTTTAGCGATGACTTGACATTGAAGAGCTGCTGCACCAATGGGCTTGTGGCCGAGAGCGCATTCTGGTCGGTGTAGCTCAATTTTGTTACCTGCAGGGTCGCAACCGCCATGTCCCTTTGTACAGCTGGCGCCGTGAAGTAATATGCAACTGAGAACAGCGCTGGCATTATCAGGTAGAAGCCGAAGGCAAGCGCGATCAGTATGCCACCGAACGCCCTGGTCGGGAATATCGACCTGAAGAACACCCCAGGTATCAGGAATGCTGGAATCGCAGCTACGGAAAAGAACAGCATCAGGTAGTATTCCGCGTAGAGCGCAGTTATGCCTTCTGCAAGGAACCTTGCTATGGCGACAGCCGGGTCTAGGAAAAATATCGTGACTGGTACCGAATAAATATTTATGAAGCTCTGAAGCCCTATTGTTTCGCCGCCGACTGCGAGGCTTATTTGGGGCGTTGTTGTGAACGAGAGCGAAAGATAGACATTGAACAGCGCAGTGTACATCTGCTGCGCTGTACTTATTGTTTTTCCAATCAGGTTGAATGCCGTGGCGTACGGATTTATGTTGCCAACAAGCACTCCTGGAAGCAGGCCGAATATGACGGCGCACACGTAAAGGAAGGCGGCCACTATTATCGTTGTCGCGATCGCCTCGTAGAATTCACCTATCCCGAAATTCCTTATTTTGTTGCTGTTCAGCACGACCCCCGTCATGAATATTATTGCGGCTATGCAAAATGAGATCATTATAACGATCATTGCCCAGGGGAGAGAGCTTGACCATTGGGAGTATACCTGCTGGTTTATTGGACAATACCAGGACTCGTTATTGGTTATCTGTGTTGCTATGGGCCCTGAAACCAGGCCGCATCCGGTTGTCGGGGCAGGCTGGGCGTTGGCCAGACCGAGCAGTAGCGCTAGGAGGACAAGGGAAAGCATTGCTAAATTCTTAAATGGACCCATAGTTGCACCATTCTCATATCAGATTCGAAAACAGCTGGCCGAAACTCATTCGCTCGCCTATAGCACTTGAAAAGTCAACTATAAATGCATCTACTATCGCCAGATTTATCAGCGGTATTATGAAGAGCCCGGAGATGAGGTAACCGATATCTGTGAAGAGCACCCCAAGCGCCGCGCTGTACGAGGTTGAGGAGCTGAATATCAATGTGTACATGTTTCCCACAAGCGTGGTGAATGCGCAGCTGGTCATCTGCAAGCAGGCGACATTCATACTGACGTCGACATATCCGTAGGTTATGCTAACAAGCAGCGGATAAATTATCCCGATTCCAAGTCCGAAGGCAATCATCGCGCCTCCGAATGTTCTTGCAAACCCGAGCGTCCTGGCCACAAGCCCGAGCGACAGGAAGAATGCCAGGAAGAGCACCGCCCCGGCCAGCACTATGAGCTGCACCTGATTGAATAAGAGCCCGAGCAGGACGGCGCCGTCGAATATGCTCAGCACCTTCGGGATGCCTATCGGGAGCGTGCTCAGGTCGAAAGTGAAATTGATGTACGGGTTCAGCGGTATCGGTTCGACGTCGAATTTTGCAGTGAGGCTGACCGCCGATGTTATGTATGTCACATATATCGCGTATTTGGCTATTGAGAATGTTGCGTTGTTGAACTGGCTGACGTCGCATGGGGCCAGCGTGAAGAGCTGCGTTGCCGAGGTGCACCCTTGCGGAACTATTTTTATGGCGCTGAAGGTGGGCTGCGGATTCAGGAAGAAAAGATATGTTATCGATCCGAATATGACCAGCAGCAGGATGGAGAGCAGCCCCTCGTATATCTGGAACCTGGACCATGCCTTGGCGTTCTCGTTCCTTATCACGTTGCTCAGCATGTAGACCATTGCGGCAACCACTATTATCGTCAGTACCGCGATTGTCGCAATTGGTATCCAGCTTGTTGGCGTTATCGGGAGCGTTGCCGCTTGCAAGATGGCCATATGGTAATTCATTGCAAGACCGCTAACCATTTGCATACCTCATATCACCTTGCTGAAAATGTCTTCTGCTTTCAGGCTCGGGGCGCCGAGCAGGTCACCCGCTGCCTCTGCGAAGTCGAACGATATTATGAATGCCACTATGAGCGAGAGCACTGTGAAGAACGACGGCTCGAGCACAAGCTCTATGTAGCCGTTGATTATCCCGGTATTTGCAAGCGCGCTGAAGAATGCCGGCACCGTAGTTGTAAGGAAGTTTACCGCAGACGATAGGAATGATCCGCCAGTGCTCTGCTTGCTGAGCGTCTGGACAAAACTTGCTATGTTTGAGTTTAGGTTGGGGTTGCTGAGCGATGAGGTTGTCCCGATGTATCCCGAGAGCATCACGTGGAGCAGCAGCGGGAACACTATGTAAAATCCTATGAAAAGGCCAAGGAATGCGCCGCCTGCTGCTCTGGTCCATGGCAGCGTCCTTAAGACTATCCCTGCATAAAGGAATATCGGGAACAACCCGTATATGAATCCCAGAAGCAATACCGTGCCGAGTATCAGGAATATGAATGCGCCAGTTATGTCGTCGAGTATGCCTATGACTCTTGTGAACAGGGAGTATCCGGCAAATGGGGTGAAGCTCACTCCGAAGAGAGTGGGCTTTATGTTGAACTGCACTGATGTGACAATGTTGAACGCCCAGCCTATTGTGTTTATTGCGAGGAACGGGGCTATGAGGCTCACAGATGCGTTGGAGAGGTATACGCAATCGTCTACATACAGGGTGCGTCCGAAGCTTGTCCCTGCTGCGCTGAATGCTGTTGTCGGGGCTGTGCCTGCGGCTGCGAGATTGAATGCGCCAAGGAATACGATGACTATTATGAATGTTACGAACACCTCGCCTATCTCCGCCTTTGCCATGCGCTGGAGCAGGTCAAGCTGTATCACGTACGCAAGCATGTATATCAGGGCGACTATGATCAGCATGGTCAGCATTATCAGTATCGAGATCCCGAGGACTCCCTGTTCCGCGGCGCCCTGACCCGAAAGTATGTTGTTGAGCGGGATTGCGCCGCCCGCTGTTCCGCTCCCGCTGCAGAACATCTGCGAGAACGATTGGGCGTTGACGCCTCTAGCCATGAGCAGCGCGAGCAGCGCGACAAGCAGGAACGGTTTCAGGTTTTTCATTTTCATCTCTTCCATGCACCTATAGTATCTTTGATAACCCGGCAAGGCTCGTGTCCCCTCCGAATAATCCGGACAGTCCGGATATGGAGGTCACCGCTATTGCGATGTTGATCAACGGCAATACGAATGCGTCCAGCCCTATTATGCCGTAGGTGTTCATCATCGCGAAGAATGTGCTGAGCGCGCTAGCCGGCGTGCACGCGGCCACCAGCGGGAAGCTTGGAGCGCTACTGCCGAGCGAGAAGTCGCTCAGGTACTGCAGCGCTGATAACAATCCCGAGAGCGGTAGCAGCAGTTGGACAACATCCGAGCCTTCGGCAAGGCCGAGGCCGGTGGAATGTCCCGCTATATTTGGCCAGCAGCCGTAGTAAGTGGATATCCCCTTTATGTTTGGCTCCACAAAAAAGTTGACAACATAATTTCCCGGCATCGAGGTCCCAACAAGCGCGTTTGATTGCGGGAATGTGGAGCTTGCACCTGGCAACGAGGTGATGGTGTTGAAGCCGTATGTTGAGTTAATCCCGTTTGGGCTTCCGGTGCCGGTGCCTGCCTGCAGCCCCTTGCCGAGCGCCAGGTACTCAAATGAGAATACCGCAGGGTATACCATCAATCCGACTATCGCTACTGCTATGAGTAGCCCTCCCAATCTTCTTGTGAAAAGGGTGCTGCGCAGTACAAAACCGCCGAAGAGTATGTACGGCCATGCGTAAAGGAACATCGTAACCAGAAGCATCTGTATGATGAACGAGCTGACCGCAAGGTTTAGTATCGTGTTTACAGTTCCGAGGTTGTCGAGAAGCAGGCCGTATCCGTAGTACGGGGTGAATGCAAGGTTGAGAAGGAAGGCGGGAGGGTCGGCCGGAATCGGGGCAAGGCATGGAACGCCTTGCTCAGCAGGATCAAAGCATAGCCCTATTGTCGGACTCAGCTGCGACAGGAATCCAAGGTAAGAGTCTATTGTGAACGAGTAATTTAGGTTCGCGGCGGTCTGGTTCGTCACGTTCGCCATCACTACGGCAACGGCCGCAAGCGGATAGTCAAGCTGCTGCGTGAGGCTGGATTGCCCGCCCGAGGCAACAAGCGAGCATAGTCCGGTGAACATAGAGGTGCCAGTAGTTGGGCCAGACAGCAGCGAGTTGGTCTTTCCTATTATGTCGAGCTGAGAGCTGCTCTGTATCTGGGTGCACAGGTTGCTTATCGTAGACGGGCTCATGAGGTTCGTAAGTCCCATCGTAGAATAGAAAATTGATGAGAGCATGGAGAGGGAACCGATTATTATCCCGATCATTATCACAGTGCCTATGAACTGGTAGAACTCCCCCATCGCAGAGCCCTTCACGGTGCTGTTGTTCAGGAGCACCCCGAGATAATACCAGATGACTATCACTGCGGAGTCGAGAAGAAGCGCGAGTATCACGAGCGGCATGAGCTGCGCCGACGCGTTGGGGAGAGTCGTCACGAGCAGTGCCCTTTGCATCAATTGGTTTTGTATCATCAAATCCCACTCCAGAATGAACCCGCGTCCTGCAATCCGCCGTTGAGCGCCCTAGCAAGTCCGGATGCAAAACCTATCGTCACCGCAATGTCTATCAGTATCAGCACCACAGATGCGAACAGGAATTGGGCGGTCTGGTTGACAATCGCCTGGGCCTGGACCACCAAAGTGCCGGGCAGTATGACTATGCCCGTCGATGAGAAGGCCGAGGTGACAAACGGGGCGATCTTCGTAAATGCGGTGCCCAATATACCAGTGTAGGAGGTGCTTGGCGTGTCTTTGAAGAACGTGCTTACGGGTATGTTCGGTACCACGTAGGTTGATTTTATGTACTGGTATGAGGGATTTTGCGCCGAGAATATCCAGGACACCACGTATGCGTTGAATGATATCATCACGGGATATATTATGTAAGCCGCAATCGCTATTGCCAGAACGGCATTTGCCGCAGACCTTAGGTTGGTGCCAAGGAAGGCGAGCGAGCGCATGCCGATCGCTACCGGCAAAATAACAGAGAACGCGGTGTATTGCAGCACGGGCAGCGCAACGAACTGTATGAAGAGAAGGCCTATCGCTATGGTCACGATGGGCGCGAATACCGTCAGGTAAAGCGCGCTGAGGGCTGTGAAAAGCTCGCCCAGCTGGACGGTGCTCCCTATGCTCAGCGTAACCACGCGCGAGATTCCGAGCGTGCTGCTGATTATTCCGCTTATGCTGTTCAGCTTAGTGTTGAAGATGCCGCCGAATGACTGCATCACCTGCGCCTCGATCGCATACGATATCGATGTGGAATACAGGTTGGTGAGCAGGTTTATCCCTGTGTTGGTGCTCAGGTTTCCTATGTAGTATGTGGCATAGACGAATGGGTCAGAGGTGCCCTGGTGGTTGAGCGACTGGCTCAGGCTCGATGTTGCTGCGCACGCCGTTGTTGCAGTGACCGCAAGTGCCACGATTATTATTGCGCTTATGAAAGCCTGCGTGATCTCGGACCTTGCTGCCTGCTTCAGCTTCTCGCGCATGGACGTAGCGAATATGTTGCTTATCGCGAATACGCCTGCGACTATGAAGAGGCTGATCAGTATGATCAGTATGTTTACGCCGATCCAGTTTGTGGCGCCGTACAAAAGACAGGTATTCGTAGCCATGATCACACTATGCAAGTTTGAACTTTCCTACTCCGAGCCTGAGGCTTCCGCCCATGAGCCCGGCTATGCCGTTTGTTATTGCAACCGCCATGATGAGGTCCAGAACGAAGAGTATGAACTGGACTATCTGCATTAGGCTGTTGTCTATCACGAAGTTTAACGCTGGGAATATCCCGTTAACAAATGGGCCGCCAACCCCTATCCAGAAACCGGAGCCCGAGGCAGTTGCTATTGCCAAATTCGATGCGGCAGAGGCGCCGAATGCCAGAGTTACAGGGATGGTCCCTGTGGCCAGGCCGGTACCTGTTGCTGCGGCTGTTGCAGCGGCCTGTATCGGCTGTTGCGCCACGTACGAGACCGCACTCCATAGCTGGCAGAGCAGATAGCTAGAGAATGGACATGTCGAGGGCGGGGGCGTAGGCGCCGTAAGGCTATAGATGTAGTTTGTTATCGGCAGATTGAAGCCGACCAGGATTATTGGATACACTATCGCGAGGCCTATGCCTATCGCTATCATGGTGCCGCCTATTCCCCTGACAAAAGGCATCGCACGCATGATTACGCCGATGGGGAGGAATACGCCGAGCCCGACTGCCGCGATGACATAGAGGAGGTCGTGCTGCATCTGCAACATCAGTAGGATTGTTATTACGATATCGGTGTCGAGCGTTATTATTGACTGGGTGGTCTTCGGGTCGGTGTCCAGGGCCGTCAGGTAGTTGCTCTGGAATATTTTGGTGTTTGATCCGAACTGGACTGAACCGATTATCCCTGCTTCGGTGAATATCGGTATCGGGAACCATGTGGATAACGATACCGACCTCAGAAAACTTGATCCTACTGATAAACCCATCAGTGCTCCGAATGTTGCGTAGGAGTTGTTGAGCTGGGGCACGAGGTAGTTCGTGTCCACCGTGCTGTATATGCTCGCAAGGTTCGAGGTTATCGATGCGCTGCCGCCGTTCAATTGCGGAGTTGATCCGGCAAACGATGCTGCTAGCGCGCTTGCTATAATTAGAGTCGAGAATATGATGCCGATTATTATCATGCTCTTTGCAGTCTCCCACAGCTCCTTCTTGTAGAGTCCCCTCAGCGGGTCGTAGTTCAGTATCTCACCAGCCATGTATACCACTCCGACAAGAACCAGGGAGATGCCGATGCCTATGATGCTGAGGGCTAATGTTCCCGCTATGCAGTCCCCTACTGATATCGTGGAGCTGGTGGTTATGCATGAGATTGTGTTTATGCTTCCAGCAGCGTAAGAGTTGGTAAGGAATAGGCTTACTACAACAAGAGCAAGCAGAGCAGCAAATATGCCCCTCTTTATCGACATATTTAATGAATACAAGACAAGTTATTTATATGGTGCACTTTTTAGCGCTTCAGGAGCTTGAACCTGCTCATGTAGAGTTCCCCTTGCAGCAGCACCAGGAATGGGAGTATGAATAGCGAGCTGAATATGAGCATAGCATATCTTGAGAGGTTCGTGCCTGCCGCATGTATGAAAAGGAAATCGAAGAATGTTATGAGCACTATCGCAATCACGAGCCATATAAGGAAGTAGTCGAACCGCTTGGAGAAGAACTTCAGGCTGGCCTGTATAGATCTCACTACCCTGCTCTCGTCTATTACTATAGATGCGGGCGCATAGAATATGAATGGGGTTATTATCAGAGTGACAATTGCGGTTATCAGTCCTGAATAGCCGGTATTGAAGCTCAGCACATTGGTCAGGACTATTATGACCGTTGTGAGCAGAAGTATGATGAACACCTTGCTGGTGTACTTCTCTATGCCCATTATTACTGCTGCCTTGATCTTGGTCTGGGTCCTGCTGTGCTTTACTACTATGTTTATGACTACAATCGCAAAACTCAGGAATAACAGGGAGAAGAGCGTTGAGAGCAGTATTATTGCGGTTGTGAATGGGTTGAGGTTGGTGTATATGCTGGCAGTCCTTAGGAGAACGGCACCAACGTCATTGTAAGTTGGGAAGGATGCGAATACTGGTATAAGGAAGGCTATTATGAACGATACCGATGATAGCAGCACAAACGATATGTTAGCGAAGTATGTCTTCAGGGTATGATTCAGGACGTTCCACATGGCATTCACTTCTCTTTGTTACAGCAATATAATGATAGACAAATAATAAAAATGCAGTGCATTGGCTGATTGTTAATAAAAAGAAAGAAAAAGAAAATTTAAAATAAAAAATAGATTTATGGGATTATGCCGGAGTTGTTCCTGAGCATGCGCCTAATGCACCAGCAGAGCCTGTGCTCGAAAGGACGCCGCTTGATCCCCCAGATGAGACCAGAAGGTTCAGGATGAACGGAGCCGCAACAGCTATTGCTACACCAACCACTCCACCAATAATCATGGACATTCCATAACCTTGGAATCCACCTTTTGATTGTGATGGCATGATGTTAGCGCCCGCATAGAGTGCACCACCCAATATCATAAGCGTAAGACCCAACAGGAATATTATATTCCTTACGGTGTTGAATACAGTGCATATCGTGTTCAGTGCCCCACTGGCCACTGCAGATGATTGCGACGTCGCAAGGACAGTTCCGAACAAAGCTAACACGGATATTGCCAAGAATACGTATTTGGCATATGCAACCATGTTGGTTTGCTTTAGGAAGATTTTGTATAGGAAATTCTTCATTATATCGCCGTTTCCACTGAATATATTAACATAGTCCATATTTAAATATCTATCTGTTGGTTTTGGGGAGCTTTTAAATAGCTATCTGAGGGCAATTGGCATAAAAGGGGCAATAACTGGGTCTGGGTTATTTCGAATTATTGGAAAATCTGATATGGAACTCCTTGGCAATTATGTAGTCTTGACTGTATGCGATAACATAGATGCTTGTGTTGTCCGACTTTGACTGGAAGCTTAGGTTGAGATTGTATTCTCTATCGGAGCGAGGGCCGGTGGCGCCAATTCCGGAAGCCCGTATGATCTGGTACTTGACAGGATACCTGTTCAGGACTAGAAATGAGACGCTCTCATAGGAATTTCCGTTGTTGCTCAGGTTCAGTGATATGCCATTGATGGAATAGTATGATATCTGCAGGTTTGATGAATTTCGTGTTATTGCCGGAATTATGGAATTTATTGAGAGCGTGTCCTGCTTTATGTAAATCATGTGCGCGTAGGCCAACAGTACAGCGAAGGTTATAACAAGCAAGAGAACGGCAAGAACTAGCAATTTCTTGCTTTTCAGAAGGTCTGGTGCTGCGTCCTTTTCGTTCAGGTAGCACATGACTATTATTATCGGTATGAACGCAAGAGCGTACATTATGAGGTTTCGCCACGATAGGAAGAATATCAGTGCCGGGACTATGGCCAGCAGGGGTTTAAGGGTTGCGGTATACAAGTAGAAAAGCCCAATGAATGCGAGTAGGGTCACTATCGGTACAAGAGAGTCGTACCAGAGAGGCACGGGATAGCTATGTATCAGCAGCAGCGCAAGGTTGGGGCCGCCAGGCACAAGCTTGGATGAGCCAAAGATGGAAAGCATATCGCCAAGGAAAGGTTTGGGCGCAAGGAGTATGAAATAGCTGTTTATTATCAGGAACACTGCAAGCACTATAAGAACCGATTTATAGAATTTCTTGGTTCCCTGTTCTCTCAATGTAAGTATCAATAGGAATGGAAGCGCAAACCAGGCCAGCTGGATCGTGCTGGCTGCCAGTCCCAGGAATATGCTTGACAACATTAGGTTCTTCCTTTCGGTATAAGCTACCAGCAGGAAAACCGCCACAGCAAGATACTGGTCTATGGTCCCTATTCCGATATAAGTGGCAAATATCCAGACGGCAATAGGTATCAGCGCAATCTTATTGTATTTTGATTTGTAGTATATGAAAAATGCTGCGAATGCAGTCATTAGGGTGACTATGATTATGAAGGAGTTGGGCGAGTACTGGCCTGTCAATGGCATGAAAATCGTGGATATGAAACTCAGAGCAGGATAGTTGTACTTGTATTCGGATGAACCATTGAGCAGCAATGTGGGAGTAATGTTGTACTCGGCCATGATCGGCTGCATGCTTGTAGTGTATGGATTGAGCCCGTGAATGACCAGATAAGATGCATAATAATTGAAGGCAGTCTCATCTACCGCGGGTCTGTACTGCTTTATCGGGATCATCAAAAGATAAGCGGATGCGGCGGTAAGGATTATTCCGATGGCGACAACCGCATAGAACTTGCGCGATTTGAATTTCTTCGCAAACAAGGCGGTCAGCATTATTCCAGCGACTGTTGCCATGGTTGCCCCGCCGATAAAGCCGAAGCCAATTAGTATGAAGGACATTGCTATCACAATGATCAGGTACAGATTTGCCTTCGATTTTGACTTTCTTTTTGGGCCGTCCTTTCTTTTGCTATAGGCAATGAAAAATGCTGCAGCAGATATTATTATAGCGGAATTAAGGAGGATGAAACCCGTATTGGAGAAGTAAAGCCAGCCGCCATCTAGGGGGAAGAGGACAGAGCCCCCGCCATAATAGAGGTAAACTACCAGAACTACTATGATGCCCAGCGTCAACAATATTGCAGGTTTGTTCATCTCATGACACCTGGGCTGTCAGATTTATATTTACCTCTTTGTTGGTTATGTAATCTTTGCTGAATGCAATTATGTAGACGCTGGTGTTGCCTTTTACAGATTGCACTTGGAAGTTAATTGAGTATTTTTGGGAAGAGTGCGGGGCTATCTGCTTCAGGGTCGGAGAGAGAAAAATCCCGTCCTTGAATGGATACCTGTTTACGAGAAAAATCGATACGTTCTCGTAGGAATTGCCGTTGTCGGTTATGTTCAATGTAATACCATTGAAGTTGTATCCATTGGATGTGATTTGGATCGTGGGTGCCACATAAGTTATTGAAAGAGTGTTCTCCTTTGTATAAACCTGATGTGCGTACACTGCGAGTATCAGGAAAATGGCAACAAGCACCGCAAATGCGAGAGCTATGTACGACTTTCTTCTAATTATGTCCCTGATTTTCGAAGTATCCTTCCCATAACATAGGACTATCATCAACGGGACGAATGCAATCCCATACATCGGCAGGTTTCGCCACGAAAGGAAGAAAATGAATGCAGGAGCTATTGCTATCAGCGGTTTGAGCGTGCTTGTGTAGAAATAGAACAGCAACATTAATGTTGCCAATGCTATTATTGATATTACAGCCGGGTACCAGAGCGCAACCCCGTAGCTGCGAAGCAGGATCTGCATTATGTTTGGGCCGTACAGTATCAGCTTCGATGCTCCGAATATTCCGAACATGTCGGCTATGAAATTCCTAGGTGCAATAATCAGGAAGTAGCTGTTTATTATCAGAAATACGGCCAACGATATCAGTATTGATTTAAGCGTACGGCCTTTGCCTTCCTCCCTCAATCTCAATATGTAGAAGAATGGGAGCGCAAACCAGGCAAGTTGGATCGTGCTTGCAGCAAGTCCCAGGAATATGCTTGATAATACTATGTTCTTCCTTTCTGTGTACGCGATCACCAAAAAAAGAGAGACCGCGATGTATTGGTCTATCGTACCAATGAATGCATAGGTCACAATCAGCCAAACAGCTAAAGGAATCAAGGTGAGCTTGTTGAATTTTGATTTTTTGTATACGAAGAACGCTATCAAAGTTGTTATGAATGAAAGTATTGCTATGAATGCCAGAAAGTTATGCAGTTTTGATAACGGTATGAGCAATGGCAGGAATAGAACAGGCAGGAAACTCAGTGCAGGATAATCGTATGCCGATTCTGTACTGCCGTTCAGCAAAAATGTTGGCGTGATGTTGTACTTTGATAGGATTGGAAGCATGCTTGTAGTGTATGGGTTTGTTCCATGTATTAGGAGATAAGATGCATAGTAATTGAACGCTACCTCGTCGACTCCCTTCCAGTTCGTGCCGCGCAATCCGGATACGGAAATGTATGCAAGTGAGGAAACGAGTATTATTATCAGCGCGGCTGCTGCGTAGAATTTATAGGACTTGAGCCTTTTGGAAATGAGGCTTATCACATAAATTCCAGCCAATGATATTATTGCGGCAACTGCGATAAGCTGGAAGCTTATAAGAACGAAGAAAAGGACTATTGCAATTATTATGTATGGGCTGATTGCGCGGCCTAACTTTATTTTTTTGTTCCTTTGCGAATACGCAAGGAAAAAGGCCATGGCCGATGCAAGTCCGAGCAGGTTTATTGCAACAAGCTGCCAGGGGGAGAAGTACATAAGCTCTGAGAAAGAGAGGTTTGCGATAAAAAGCGCGAATATCGCAAATGTTAGTATCATACATGTTCTATCCATCTTATACGCTACTTCGGGCAATCTTATAAAGCCTCTGTTGCATAAATATTTAGGGCGCTTTTAGATGAAAGTCTTGCTTTTAGACGTTGAAAAGATGGGCTACGAACTGGTAAAGCCGGAGGCAAGCATATACGAAGACAGCGAGGAGAAGAATGTCCAAATAGTCGATGCGTTGGTCATGATGGTAAGCATCGAAAAAGAGGATAACGAGGAAACCGCGGATAAGGCTATCGCCGATATAAAGAGGTCGATGACACAGTTCAAAAGGAAGAAGCTTCTGATCTACCCGTTTGCGCACCTCAGCAACCAGCTTGCCGATCCGAAAAGCGCCATGCGCATCATAGATTATATTTACAAGAACGCATCAAGCGACAAGGAACTTGTTGTGAAGAAATCGCCTTTCGGCTGGAACAAGAGATTCACCCTTGAGATGAAGGGGCATCCGCTTGCGGAGCAGGGAAAAAGCTACGGCAAAGGGGAGACAAGGGTGTACAGCAAGGCAAAACCCGTGAGCGTCAACACCTCAATAGTCAAAAAAAGCGATATGTCAGGGCTTCCCAAAACGGACCACAGGACGATAGGGGAGGAGCTGGACCTGTTCAGCTTCCAGGAGGTATCGCCAGGCATGGTCTACTGGCACAAGAACGGGCTTACAATATTCAAACAGATAATGGAATTCATTAGAGATAAGGAAGAGGAATACGGTTATGATGAGATAAGCACGCCCACCCTGGCAAACATTGCGCTATGGCACGTAAGCGGCCACATAGACCATTACAAGGAACACATGTTCATGTACTCTCATGAGAATGAGACCCTTGGCATGAAGCCGATGAACTGCCCTGCATCCATTCTTATTTACAAGTCAAGGAAATGGAGCTACAGGGAGCTTCCTTTCAGGACCGCGATATTCGACAGGCTCTACAGGAACGAGATAAGCGGCGCGCTTACCGGATTGTTCAGGGTGAGGGAGCTCACGCAGGACGATGGCCACATATTCCTGATTGACGGGCAGCTGGAATCCGAACTTAAGATGCTCCTGCAGATGGTGAAGGAGGTCTATGGCACTTTCAACATGACATTCAAGGCAAAATTATCAACCATGCCGGACAACCACATGGGAGACGAGTCGCTATGGCAGAAGGCGGAGGCCGCATTGAAGAAGGCACTTGATGCGAACGGCATGAAATACGAACTGAACGAAAAGGACGGCGCGTTCTACGGACCAAAGATAGATTTTGATGTGCTAGATTCGATGAACAGGTCGTGGCAGTGCGCAACAATACAGCTGGATTATCAGTTGCCGCTGCGTTTCAATTTGGAATATACTGGAGAGGACGGCAAGGCACATACGCCGATCATTATACACAGGGCGATACTCGGCACTCTTGAGAGGTTCATCGGGATACTCATTGAGCACTACCAGGGAAAATTCCCTGTTTGGCTCTCACCCGTGCAGGCACGGGTAATATCGATATCAGAGCATGTCAACAGCTATTCTGAAAAGGTTTATCAGGAACTCAAGAAGAGCCGAATAAGAGTGCACGCCGATTTTTCGGACAGGACTCTGGAGTATAAAATCCGGGATGCGCAGATGCAGAAAGTGCCTTACATGATAATTATCGGCAAAAAAGAGGAGGAGAAAAACACGGTCACGATAAGGGATAGGAACGGGAAGCAAAAACACGACGTCTCAATCGAGGATTTCATCAAGAAGGTAACTGATGAGACAAAGGAAAGAAGATTTTCAACCGAATTATAGGCAGTGATTTGATTGTATATTTTAGGAGTGTGGGATGGGCATGATTCTGGAGCAGCGCTCATAAGCGACAAGCAGATAATATATGCCGCAAATGAGGAGCGATTCACTAAGAGGAAACTGGAGGTGAATTTCCCATATCATTCAATAAAGGCGGCGCTTGATTATGCGAAGATAAGGCCGGATGACGTCGAACACATCGCATTCACTACCACGGAGTTCACCAAAACTCTTGAGCGCATCATACCATCCATGAAGGAAAATTACTACCAGTTCAGGAGAAGGAAGATGCTGAGGCCGCATTTCGAGAATGCGCGGCACAACCTGAAGTACAGCATCAGCACAATCGGGATACTTCCATTGTGCAACAGCATCAGCAGCAGCGTTGTTTCTGGAAAACTCAGGGCTGCAGGCTTCAAAAAATTCAGGCTCCACATAGTAAACCATCACACCGCGCATGCTGCTACGGCGGGCTTCACCGCGCCGATGAGGGACTCTCTTGTTGTGACTCTTGATGGGCTTGGAGACGGTCTTTCCGGGTCTGTTAGCACGCTCAAAAATGGAAAGTTCGAAAGGGAGATGACAATAGGAGCGAGGGATTCGTTGGGGATATTCTTCGAGCAGGTAACCAACATAGTCGGCATGAGGGAGCTTGAGGACGAGGGAAAGGTGATGGCCATGGCTGATTTCTCCTATCCGTTTGATTTCGATGAGGATAACAAGTTCAAGGATTTCTTTAGCGTAACAGGCACGACAATACGAGCCAAATACAGCGCTGTAAAACAGTTTTCTCTGCTCCAAAGATATGCATGGATGATGCCTCGCGAGCAGTTCGCCTACATGGCACAGCAGCTGGTCGAGAACGTGATGGTGAAGTTCGCAAGCAACGTAATAGACAGGTATAACATCGGCGATGTCGCGTTTGCTGGCGGCACATTCGCGAACATAAAGGCCAACATGAAGGTCAGGAGCCTAGAGAACCTGAAGCACTGGTATGTCTTCCCGCATATGGGGGACGGAGGCATGGCGTTGGGAGCCGCGCTTTACACCGGCTATCTGCTCAATGGCACTACAAACTACTCGTTCAGCCCGTATCTGGGCAACAGTTATACAACAGAGGAGACTGAGCTTGTGCTTAGGCCTGAAAGGTCACTGAAGTACGAGATTGAGGACCCGCATGCGCATGCCAAGCATGCGGCAGAGCTGCTCGGCAAGGGCAATTACATCATGTGGTTCCAGGGAAGGATGGAGTTCGGACCCAGAGCACTGGGAAACAGGAGCATACTCGCGCCGAGCGATTCCGAGGCGGTCAAGGAGAAGCTCAACATCTATGTCAAGAAGAGGGAATGGTTCCAGCCATTTGCTCCTTCAATGCTTGAGGAAGAGGCCCAAAGAATGCTTGAATTCGACGACAAAGGTTATGACAAGTTCATGACGTCCGCATATTTCGTAAAGAAAGACCTTAGGGAAAAGGAAAAATCCGTAATACACATAGACGGCTCTGCGAGAGCGCACATGGTCGGAAGCGAAAATATTCCTTACATGGAGCTTCTCAAGGGAATGAAGAATGAAACCGGCTATGGGATAGTACTCAACACCAGTTTCAACATACACGGCATGCCGATAGTCATGACCCCGCAGGATGCGATAAATACAATGAAGGCTACAAAGACAAAATATATGTTCATGAACAACCTGTTCATCACTAACAAGGGTGGCGTCTGATGCTTCAAGCTGGAATCCTAGAATACATATTCACCATCGGGATACTCATATCTGTAATCGCTCTGGTGATCGGGGCCGTAAAGGACAGGAAGAGCATAAGGAAAACTCTCAATGATGCCGGCTTCGGGCCAAGGGATCTGGTCCTCGTAATAGCTATACTCCTTGTATTCGTCTTCGTTGAGCTATACTTCATAAAGGCGACACAGCTCCTCTTCTTTGACGATGCGATATACCAGGCGATGGCGCTCGACCTGCTTCATACGGGACAGGCATGGATGTGCAACTACGGGACTGCGACGACCTGCTTCCAGGGCCAGGTCTTCCACGAGCCGATAGGCCTTGCATTCAACATGGCGATCGCATTCGCAGTATCTGGGGTCTCAAGGGGTGCTGCGTATGCCACGGAGTTCGCGCTTGCTATGATATCCGTATTCATGAGCTTCTTCGTCTCGCTCATTCTGCTCAAGAACAAAAAGGCGGCCTATTTCACCGAATTGCTGATGGCGCTATCCCCGGTCATACTTGTCTGGGCGATGCCGACAAATTCCGACATGGCGGCGCTCGCCTATTCGCTCATCTCCGTTTTCTTCTTCCTGATCTTCATAAAAAAGAAAAACATATGGAGCGTATCCAATATGCTTTTTTCCTTCTCGCTGCTTTTCTACATGAAGGTTGACGAGGTATTCTTCATTCCAATATTCATAGCGTTCTATCTCCTGCTGGAGAACAAGAACGTTTGGAAGACCATAAAGGGCACTTTCGACAGCGTAAGGAAGAACATCCTGAACACCAAGCTGCTGATAATCATTCTTTTCTTCGTGATCGCTATAGTCCCGTCCATATTGTACTCCTTCAACGAATCCCTGACCGACAGCTACGGATGGCAGGGCACGATAATACAGAACACCTGCACGAGGGGGCTTTTGCCGTTGAATGTAAACGGCTCGATAAACCTGCAGAACTTCAAGGCGAACATATGCGCGAATGTCGGGTTCTGGTTCAACCAGTACAAGAACGGCTACGTGATGCAGCCGATTATCTTCACCATACTTGCGATAATAGGAGTCGCGCTCATGCTGGTTATCGGCAAGAATAGGAGGGCGCTTGCCGCGATCGGCATATGGTTCCTTGTGTTCTTCCTGCTTTACACCGCGTTCTATGCAGGCTCGGTGCTTTACGGAGTGGACTGGCGCTTCATGTTGAGCCTTGTTGCCCAGGCTGCCATCCTGGGCGGCTTTGCCGCAGCCGAGATAGTGGATCTTGTAAGCGGATACGCAAAGAGGATCATGAAAAACCAGGATGCAATCAAATGGGTATTAATCGTTGCGATTACAGCGCTGGTATTCTTCCCGATTTACGGGATGCTCCCGCTTCTTTCGATAAACCCGTCGCAGATACAGCAGGCCGGCGACGCGAGGTTCTACGAGGGATTCGTATACAATAACTCGAAGCTTATACCGTCGAACTGCATAGTCTACACCTATGACCCGACCCTCTTCAATCTAAACAACAGGACGGCAACCCAGATAGACAACCTTTATAACGCAACACAGGTAGCCCAGTATAGGACTGAATATGGCTGTCTGGTACTCGATTATGGATATTGGTGCCATACCCCGAACAACGAGTGCTCATACTCTAATAAGAGCTACAACCTCACCCCGATAATCACCGCGACCTACAACGGCCTGGGCTACAGTTACGGATTCTATAGGATAAGCTAGCTCCTTCCTTCTCAGAAGTTCTTGATTATTGCCTTCAGTATTATGTATCCGTCAGCTATGCTCCTTAGTTTTCCCTCCCCGGACGCCCTTAGCTTCTCATAGCTCGGGACCTCGAGCACCCTCATGTGCATCCTCTGGACCTTTATGCTGATCTCCGTCTCTATCCCGAAGCCCCTCTCCTGCAGGCTGAGCCTTTTTGCGATTCCCTTAGCGAAGCTCCTGTAGCCGTAGCACATATCTGTGTAATGCGAGCCGTACCTGAGGTTGACTATGCTTACGAAGAATTTGTTCCCCAGCTGTCTGATAAACGGCATGTCTTCCGAGCCTCCGCCTGTCAGGAACCTCGAGCCCATGCATACCTCGTAGCCAGCCTCTATCCCGGCTATGAGCAGCTTGAGCTCGTTCGGCCTGTTGGAAAGGTCTGCGTCCATCGATATCGTTATCTCGCCCTTCGCAGCGTTGAATCCCTTTATAAGCGCGGACCCCTTCCCCCTGTTGTCGTAGATTATCCTGGCTCCCATATCCCTCGCGAACTTTACCGTCTTGTCCTTCGAATAGCCGTCAACTATTATTATCTCGTACTTGTAGCCCTTTATGACTGGGGCTATCTCCCTCAGCAATGTCTTTATGTTGTGCTCCTCGTTGAGCGTAGGTATCACTATGCTGAGATATGGTTTGGGGCTCATAAAAGTACCATCAGGTTGACTGAACTCTCCTCTTTTTCTTTAGGACAATTGAGAGTATTATAAGTATTATTATTATGAGGATTACCGCCCCTATCACTATCAGTATCGCGTTGCTCCCTAATGCCGACAACTGCGTGCTTGCGCTGCTTCCAAATGTCACGGTGGTGACCCCCAGAGTAGAGTAATGAATATTGTTTTGGAGATACGAGACAGCAACCGCGACAGGGAATTCTGCGTTGGTATATGCCGGCGTCGTCAGTGTAAATGAGACGTTTGTGAGAGA